>CAINVQ010000184.1 GCA_903854175.1 uncultured Actinomycetes bacterium
GTGGCTGCCAAGTCCAACTGGGCAACCGTAGGCAATAACTTCAACAATTCCACCGAGTGAGTCGCCCTCTTTTGCGGCAGCTTTAATTTCAGCGATCATTGCATCTTCAGATGATTTGTCAAAGCAACGAACTTCGCTGTCGTCAACCTTGTCGAGGTCGCCTGGAAGTGGTCGTGCATCACTTGGTGTTGCAACAGAACCAATTCGAACTACGTGGCTAAGGATGTCAATGCCAATTGTTGAGAGAAGCGCTTTTGCAAATGATCCAGCAACTACACGTGCTGCAGTTTCACGTGCACTGGCACGCTCAAGAACATCTCGTGCATCGTCGAATGAAAACTTCTGCATACCAACGAGGTCAGCATGACCCGGTCGAGGAGTCGTGAGCTTGTCAGTAGGCGTCCCAGGAGCAGCGGACATTTCCTGTTCCCACTTTGGCCATTCTGAATTAAGAATTTCTACGCACACCGGTGAACCGAGGGTGCGACCGTGGCGGACTCCAGCGGTGATACGAATTTCATCACGCTCAAAACGCATGCGTGGTCCTCGTCCATAGCCGAGTCGGCGTCGAGCAAGCTCGTCTCCGATTTTTTCCATTGATACAGGCAGTCCAGCAGGAAGCCCTTCAATGATGACTGTTAAAGATGGGCCGTGGCTTTCACCAGCTGTTAAGTAGCGCAACATTTAACAATTCTAGGGCAACGCCCTAGGCCCTATGACTCTTCTGAGTAGAAAGGGTTAACGCCTGAGGCGTGGTCTGTTACGTCAATAACTTCAGTGAGCTCTGGAATTGCGTCACGAAGCGTTGCTTCAATGCCCTGGGTGAGAGTCAAGCGGCTCATTGAGCATCCCTGACAGCCACCAGACATCTTGATGTAGGCAATTTTCTTGTCTTCATCAAGTGCCACGAGGTCAGCACGGCCACCGTGTGATGCAATTGAAGGATTGACGTGCTGCTCAAGAACGCTTATTGCGAATGTTGCGGTAGGTCCTTCGAGGCCAATAGCGAGAATGTCAGCGGGAACACCAGGGTTCAGTTCTTCTGATGATGGAACATTTGGATTAACGAGAACAAGACCCCCGCCACCTTCAGATGCAAATTCAAGTCGGCTTCCGCGAAGACGCTCAACGCTCTTTGGTGGAATAACAATGCTCACACCACCATCAACGCCAATTGCTGATCCCTCTGGTGCATCGCTTAGCTCTGAGAAGTAGAGGTCGTAGGCATATCCTGCGCCGCGTGTTCCAGTCACTTCAACATAGAGTCCCATGTTGTCGCTGTCACCCTCAGCACTAAGTGCGTCGAGGACCACATTGCGGGCCTCATCGGTGAGCTTTAATATGTCAAAAGTTTCGACTGTAGTCATGACAACCAGTCTAGAGGTGCCAGAGCGTGACCTCTGCGCCTACTAAGTTTTCCGTATGACTTCTATCCCTACAGACGCCCACGAGTGGTTCAGCTTTGAAGATGAGACCCGTAAGCGGATCTACATGTTCGACATCACCTTCCTTGAAAGCAACTGGTCTTGCATCTTTGGTTCAGGCTGCAAGGGTGTCCTTGACGAAGATGCCAGCAAGCTGGTTCAGGGCTGCTGCAGTTATGGCGCGCACTTCAGTGACGAAAAAGATCGCAAGCGTGTAGAAAAAGCAGCGAAGCGACTTACCGATGACCAGTGGCAATTCAAGTCCAAGGGTAAAAACGGAACAACGAAAACAAAGAAGAACGGCGAGATGGTTACACGTCTCGTTGACAACGCCTGCATCTTTCTTAACCGTCCTGGTTTCAAGCGTGGCCCAGGTTGCGCGCTTCACGTACTTTCAATGGACACTGGTGAAAGTTACATTCCACTAAAGCCAGAAGTTTGCTGGCAACTTCCACTTCACCGTGACGATGACACCATGGACAAC
>CAINVQ010000185.1 GCA_903854175.1 uncultured Actinomycetes bacterium
GGCTGGGAAGACGCAATGCTCGAAGAGAATTCTCTCGAGTGGCTACACGAACGATTCCCTCGTAACTAGAGGTACGGCGTACTGGAATCTGCAATCTTGCAAATTCGAGTCAATGTTGCTGCCGTGTATTTAAGCGGCACACGCTCTGATTCATTTATTGCAGTCTGAAGCACGATCCAACTTCCATCTTTTGCGGTTGCTCGAGCGGCGTGATGAGATCCCTTTAAAAGTTGTGACAATGCGAGTGACTGCAAGGTATCAACTTGGCTACTACTGATGCCAGCAATCTCACTTTTTTTCTGAGTGGCTAGTGCAGCCTTTACGTCTTTGCACGCGAGTCTTGCATCAGCAACTGCCCCAGCACTTCCACACCCGCTGAGAGCTAGTCCCGCTACTAGTACTGAGCTAGCAATAAAAAGTTGTTTTAACTTAGCCATGCATCAGCTGCTTGTAAAAGGAAATCACTAATGCCACGACTCTTCTCAAATATTTCGCACAGCGGGTCTTCGCCCTTGGCGACTTGACTCAGCGAAATTGCTCGGTGAGCGATAATTGAAATTCTTCGCTCACTGGTTTCTGTGGGCGACGCAAATGAGTCAGACGCAGTTACTTCAAGGGGCATGTCCATGCCCCCAACTGGCGCGAGGTCAATAGCTAAACGAAGAAGGTCGGGGCTCTGGGGCATTGGCGGCAGTGTCCAGGTGAGCATGAGCGGGAAGTGAAATTCGTCAGGTGGGTCGAGGTCTTCAGGAAGCCCGAGTACAGCGTCTTCGAAGGCAAGCAATGTTCTTGGATCAACATCGAGCTCAACGTGAAGATCAATTGGTCCACCGCAACCTTCTTCAGGGTGCAGGTCAACTTCCCAGGCTTGGCGAAGTGAGTAGGTCTCGACGAAGTGACGTTCATCGTGAACGTGAAACCCATGAGTTACCGCATGGTCTTTTAGATCTGCAACGAATCCTGCAACGTCAATAGCGGCCATTAACACTCAGGTTAGTGCCCCTCGCCGCTAGCGTGGACGTGTGACCAGTGACATTTTTGGACCCCTACGCCAGTGCTCATTAGAAATTAATGAAGCAATCAAATCCCACCGTGGACGAGGATATTCCGGTCTGCGCGACACGCAGTATCACCTCGATATCGCAGCCGACGAGGTTGCTGTTCGAGTGCTTAGCGGTGCTGGGTACCGGGTTGTAAGTGAAGAGTCCGGGATTACTGGCAGCGGTGAACTTACGGTTGTTGTTGACCCCATTGACGGCTCAACAAATTGTGACCGAGGAGTTCCATTCTTTGCAACGAGCCTTGCGGTACTTCGTGGCAACGAACTGGTAGCGGGTCTCGTAATGAACCAAGCAACGGGAACATTCTTTGAGGCAGAAAAAGGCAGCGGTGCATTTCGAGATGGAACGTCAATTCATTCGAGTGGTCAAACCACAATGTCTGAATCTCTCGCAGCATTTTCTGGATTTCCAACCAAGAATCTCGGATGGTCACAAAACCGTGCGCTCGGTGCCGCGGCACTTGAAATCTGTCTTGTTGCTGACGGATCACTTGATATTTTCGGAGTAGCTGGAAACTCTGGCCTCAATCCGTGGGACTATTTGGCCGGACTACTCATTGCTCGAGAAGCTGGTGCAGTCGCTGCGGATTATCACAATGAAGAATTAGTGATTTCTGAGATGGCCGTTCGTCACCCAGTCTTTTGCGCAACACCAGAATTACTAACGATTATGACGGGTGCTGGAATCATCTAGGCTGGTACACCTCGGGCGCTTAGCTCAGTTGGCTAGAGCAGCTGATTTACACTCAGCAGGTCGGGGGTTCGAGTCCCTCAGCGCCCACCACGTTGGAAATATTCCGGTCACTTACTTAGTAAGTGACCGGAATTTCATTTATACGCGATTAATTAATTAGAGGCTTTTGTTGATGCCGGAGTCATTGATTTTGCGACACTCAGCAACTGTGCATAACTAAGCCCACCAGATACCTGTACCTGCATAGTTGTCGGCTTCATTTTGTAATACCCAGGAAGTGTCATCATCACGTAGCCACCGACTTTCGTGATGTCTGACGTTTTGCAATTCTTCGCGGCATTTGGTTTCGTAGGGTCGCAGTACACATGAACACTTGCACTAATGCCATTGATCTTTACTGAAGGCATTTGAACAGAAAGCCCTGGATTGGAGCATTGGGTACCTGATTTGGTCTGCATTGTTTCAATTTTCTTAGTGCCTTTGACAAAGTTGACGTAGACCCATTGTTCGCCACCGCCACCACAGACGAGAAGTTGGAACTTGCTCTGAGAAAATCCAAGCGTGTTTACGGGCTTATAGAGCGAATAGGTGAGCCCGGTTTGTGCGTCAATATATTTGTTGTCTGAGCCCATTGCACTTGCAGCACATGAGGAAAGCGCCAAACTTACTACTGCAACAGAAATAAAGGCCGTAAGGATTCGCTTCATGCTCTAAACGTAACACTGTTGATTGAGAAATCGTCTTCAGGCAACTTTCTTGATCACAACTTGACTATTGTCAGTTCATGAGCTGGTACGAAGAAAATGTTGTTCCAAAACTTGTTGATATGGCGTGCGGTTCAAAGAACATGAATCGATGGCGCGAGAAAGCTGTGGTGGGTCTTTACGGAGACATTGTCGAAATCGGATTTGGTTCCGGGCGCAATGTTGAGCTGTACCCCAATGAGTTGAAGAAGGTATTCGCGGTTGAACCTTCTGAAAAGGCGTCAACAATGGCAACCCAGCGCATTGCTAACAGCAGAGTTCAGATAGAGCGGATTGGACTGGTTGGTGAAGACATACCGCTGCCAGATAGTTCGTGCGATGGGGCACTGTGCACATTTACTCTCTGCACCGTGCACGACCCCGTAAAAGTGCTTAGTGAAATTCGGCGTGTATTAAAACCAGGCGCAACATTCCACTTTCTTGAACACGGAATATCTCCAGACGCTGGTGTCGCGAAATGGCAGCACCGACTAAATGGTTTTGAACAAAAGATTGCCGGCGGCTGCAATTTGACCCGTAATCCACTTGAACTATTACGTGGTGGCGGATGCGAAGTTGAAGTTATTCGTCAGCGTTATGCCAAGGGACCAAAACCTTGGAGCTATTTCACCGTAGGAACTGCTCGCTGGCCTAACGGCTAAGTCCAAAACCACGCAGAATATTTCTGGTGATTTTGTTGCTCTGCTTGTAGACCTTTCGGCGAACTGTACGTTTCGCGTATGCGCCAGGTCCTTTTAAGGCAGCTTCCACATTTCCAAGTATTCGCGCGTCACGGTAGAGCTGTGATCGGAGACTTCGTTCTCTCGACATTGAAACTCCTTATTTTCAGCCACTACTAACAACGCCATCATAAGCCTCTAAGGTTGCTCCCACACAAGGAGAATCCCCCATGAGCAACCGTCAAGTAACCCTCGCAGAGCGTCCAGTTGGAATGATTACGCCGTCAACCACAAAGTTGATTGAAACAGCAATTCCCGAATGCAAAGACGGCGAAGCACTTATCAAAGTGGCAATGCTCTCTATTGACCCAACAATCCGTACGTGGATGAACGATGCTCCTGGGTACTTGCCTCCGATTCAAATCGGTGCTGTTATCCGCTCAAGTGGAACCGGCGTAGTCATTGAATCAAAGACTGCCCGCTACAAAGTCGGCGACATTGTTTTTGGATCTACTAACTGGCAGGATTACGTCATTGCCGATGAAGAAAACAAGTTTCAAGTCATTCCATCTGGCATGGGAATTGACCTCGCGACAACAATGAATGTGCTTGGAGTAACAGGACTCACTGCTTACTTCGGTCTTCTAGAAGTTGGAGAATTCAAAGAGGGTGATGTTGTAGTTGTTTCTGGTGCCGCCGGGGCAACTGGATCTGTAGTTGGACAAATTGCCAAAGCTCGTGGTGCTAGCAAAGTTGTTGGTATTGCAGGTGGCCCTGAAAAGTGTGCCGAGGTTGTAGAGAAGTACGGCTTTGATGTTTGCCTTGACTACCGTGAGCCAGGACTTCGCAAGAAACTCCACGAAGTATGCCCGAAGGGGATCGACCTCTTTTTTGACAACGTTGGTGGAATCATTCTTGATGACGCGCTCGCAAATATTGCAATGCACGGCCGCTTCGTAATTTGTGGCGCAATTTCTCAGTACAACGCAACAGATAAGCCTCAAGGTTTACTGAACCACACGATGCTCATTATGCGTCGTGGATCAATGAAGGGCTTCATCATTCTTGACTTTCTTGCACGTTCTGGTGAGGCACAGTTGGCACTTGCTGGCATGGTGCTTGACGGATCGCTTTCACATCAAGAACACCTCGTTCAGGGTCTTGAAAATGCACCTGATGCGCTGAACCTTTTGTTCAACGGTGGCAATCACGGAAAGGCATTGGTTGTAGTTGACGAAAGCATCAAGCTTGCATAAAGAACAAACACATCGACGCGCTCATCGTGTCACTTTGGTGCTTTTTCTTGTTGCCTTATTTGCTGGCTTCGCACAATTCGGTGCTGTTACGTCACTTAATGATGTTGCCAAGCATTTTGGCAACGCGACTTCAAGTGATTCGCTAAAAAGTGCCGTAGGGCTATCAGGGTCTGTCCTGGGTCTCGGTCTTGGCCTTCTTCGCATTGCGTCACTCGCATCACTGCCGCTGGCTTCACTGGCTGACCGATTTGGTCGCAAGAAGGTACTTAGAAACACCATGACGTTTGGGCTTGTTGCGACGTCACTTGCTTCACTAAGCCCTAGTTACTGGTTTTTTGTGCTCTGCTTTGCTTTTGCGCGACCACTTCTATCTGCAGCATCAACAATTGTTCAAGTAATAACTGTTGAGCTGGCATCGACAAAGAGTCGAATCAATCACATTGTCATCGTGGCCGCCGGCTCTGGAATAGGGGCAGGGCTTTCTGCAATTTTGCACGGTGTCATTAGGGGGCCGAATTCATTTAGATGGCTCTTCGCTCTGGGGATATTGCCAATATTTGCACTCGTCCCATTCTTAAAGGCTGTCCCAGAGTCTCATGAACGAGATAAGAGTCACCCAACCGCTCGATTAGGCGCAGTAACGAAGTCACTTAGACCACGTCTCTTTATTGTCGCCACAATTGCGTTTGTCATAGGTGTAATTTCAGGGCCCGCAAATGGATTCGCATTTGTCTATGGAGAGGGAATCCTTAAGTTCTCGCCAAGTCATGTTGCGATAGTTGTTACGTTAAGTGCTTTTACAGGGCTTGGCGGACTACTACTTAGTCGTGTCTTCGCCAAAAAGTACGGCAGGCGCATCACTGTTGCGGTTGGAGTGATTGCAACCGCATTGACGTCAACTCTCGCGTACAGCGGTGGAAGAACAAACTTTGTCATTGGTTACTTACTTGGAGTATGTGCGGCCGGGCTCATGTCACCCGCAATTACCGCAATGGCTACAGAACTATTTACTCATAGCTTCCGTGCAACAGCTGCGGGCTGGATCTTGGTAGCTGGTGTTATTGGAGCCGTAGTTGGTCTTGCAGTATTTGGTTGGATTGGAGACGACATTCACACAACAGCTGCACTTTCACTTCGCCTCCCAGCAATTTTGACGTTTCTTCCATTACTTCCGACGTTGCTGTTGCTTCGTAAATTGCCTGAGAGCTCTCAAATGGAGCTCAGGTAAGTTCAATTTCTGCAACGAGTGCTCGGTGATCACTTCCACCATCACTCGATTCTCCACCAATTTTTTTCCATGGTCCTCGCCCGAGAACATGGTCAATCTGTGAATGAGGAAGTCGTGCTGGATAGGTCCGGGCGCGAACAAGCGTCTTCCAACCTGGCAACAACAGTCGCAGTAGTGGGCGCCAGCAATTGAAATCTCCAGCAATAACTATTGGTAGTGAGGGATCAAGCAGCTTGATGATTGCGCTGATTCTTCGGTACTGAAGATACGAGCCATGGCTCAAGTGGGCACCATGCACAGCAACAACATAAAATTGCTGACCGTTATCTCTCAACTTGGCAATAATCATTGCCCGATTTACTTTTTCTCTCGGAAGTCGGCCGAGTGACTCAACATTGATTTCTTCAATTTCGAATTTTGTGAGCAGCCCAAGACCCCAAGTGCCCGGCTCTAGGGTCACCTTTGCTCGATTTTTTATTTGAACTTTTTTAAGTTCTCGAACGTCACGGTAGTAAATGCCTCGTTCAGCAGTGAAATGTGCCAGAAGTGGCTGCCATGTTCTTCTGCCCACTCCATTCGAAACTCGCTCGGCTCTTGTTAGCGGAGCGAAGGCCCCACTCATTGATAAGCGAGATTCAAAGTCGCTGAAGAAGTCAGGACCATTGTCCCCGCGCCACAATTCTGGGCAAATGAGGACATCTGGCTGCAGGGAGATGGCGTGTTCGAAAGCCTGAGTGGCTCGGCCCCAGCCATCGACGCCTGCGTGAAGGTTAAATGTTGCTACACGCACCCCAAAACCCTACGCTCTGCGTGCTCCATGTGTCAGGCTCTTGGGGTGGAATCCGTCAACGTCACCTTTGGTCATCGTCTGTGGTGGGTTGACGCCTTTACTGGCGATGCCGCACGAGGGAACCCCGCGGTAGTTGTCCTGCTCGAAAGGCCTGTTGCTGATGCAGAGCTCCAGCAGATTGCCTTCGAACTTGGAGTCTCCGAGACAGCGTTCCTTCGCCGCTCTGGTGACCTTTGGTCGCTACGTTGGTTCACACCAACAGTCGAGGTTGACCTTTGCGGTCATGCGACATTAGCGACGCTGCATGTTCTTCTCAATGAACTCGGTGTACCTGGTGGAGAGTTCTATTTTCAAACTCGCTCTGGTGTTTTATCGGGAAGACGTCTTCGAGATGGACTACTTGGCATTGACCTGCCTCGTACCTACATTGAGCCAGTCGATCCCAAAGTTCTTGGTGGTGCACTCGGACCTGTGAATGAAGCCTTCCAAGCCGGTGCTTCAAGCCTCGTCGCAATTGTTGAGGACTACGAAACGTTATGCAGCCTTGATGTAGATCCAATGAGTCTGTTCGTAATCCCAGCTTCACTAATCATCGCCGCCTGCATTGGGGGGCCTGACGCTGATGTTTCGGTTCGAGTGTTTGCTCCTCGACTGGGACTAGCTGAAGATCCGGTTACGGGAAGTGCAATGTGCGCGATTGCTCCATGGTGGGTGGATAAAACCGGATCACCAACAGTCACCGTTCGTCAAGCATCAGCGCGTGGCGGACTTATGTACTCACGCTTATTTGAAAAAAACGTCGAAGTTGCCGGGATGGCTCGTACCTTCTTTGGGGGAGAACTTCGTCAGTGAGTGAAAAAAACTTAGGGCCGGGAGAACACACCCGTGTAGTGCGTTTGCCAAAAAAAGCAAACTATGACGAAAAAGTTATTCACAAAATTCTTGATGATGCCCGAATGTGTCATGTCGCGGGTTTAGTTGGCGCCAAGGCAATGGCCCTGCCAACAATTCACGCGCGTAAAGGCTCA
>CAINVQ010000186.1 GCA_903854175.1 uncultured Actinomycetes bacterium
GAACACCGGGCGCTATCGACCGTTGGGGGAAGCGTCCCCTGGCGTACGAGATCAACAAGCGCAAAGAGGGTTACTACGTTTTGGTTGAATTCAATGGTGTGAACGAGACAGTTTCTGAACTCGACCGCATCTTGACTCTTTCTGACGAAGTCCTTCGCTTCAAGGTCCTACGACGCAACGAACGTGCCAGCCGTGTTACGGCCAAGGCATAAGTTCGTCGCTTAGAGAAAAAGGAAATTGAAATGGCTGACAACACTATTACCGTCGTTGGGAATGTAACCCGCGACCCAGAACTGAAGTTTCTGAACTCCGGTCAAGCTGCACTGCGCCTTTCTGTTGCAGTCAGTCGCCGTTGGCAGAACCGCCAGACACAAGAGTGGGAAGAGAAGACATCGTTCTTCGATGTTTCTTGCTACGGACCAATGGCAGAGAATGCAGCGAACTCACTTACTAAGGGTTCACGTGTTCTTGTTAGTGGTCGCATGGACCAGCGCACCTGGGAAACTGAAAATGGCGACAAGCGTTCAGCATTCGAAATCGTTGCTGACGAAATTGCCCCTTCACTTCGCTGGGCTACTGCAGTTGTAACTCGTACACCACGTGCCGAGGGTGGCAACTTTCCTTCAGGAGACCGCCCAACACCACGACCTGCTTCAAACGAATCACCGACCTATGCATTTGATGAGGAGCCTTTCTAATGCCACGTAAGAATATGCCTACGCCGCCAAATCTCGCGCCAAAAATTGAAAAGCGTCACACGAAAAAGAAGCCATGCACATTCTGTGTTCATGGTGTTATTGCCGTTGACTACAAGGACCTTGCTCAGCTTCGCAAGTACATCTCAGACCGCGGAAAGATCCGTGGTCGCAAGGTGTCTGGCAACTGTCAGCAGCACCAGCGCGACGTTACCGATGCAATTAAGACTGCTCGTGAACTAGCACTGCTTCCATACACACAGCGCACCGTGACTGAAAAGCGCGGCGGCCGTGGACGTGATGACCGCGGTGACCGTGGTTCACGCGGACCACGTGGTGAAAAGGAAGAGGCGACCTTAGCTGACGTCCTTGGAGACATCGATGGTGAAGTAATTCGCGAAGAGCTCTTAGAAGACGCCAGCACTGCTGAAGCAGTCTTCGAAGCAGCCGCAATCGTTGAAGAAGCACAAGCCGTGGAGGTTTCAGAATGAAGGTCCTACTGCGTAATGACATCCGAGGCGTAGGACGCCGCGGAGACATCGTTGAAGTAAGAAAGGGTTTTGCTCGCAACTTCCTTCTTCCTAACGGCGATGCACTTGAAGCTAACGACACCATGGAGATCCAGGCGGCATCAATGCGCAAGGCTCGTGATGTTCGTGACGCTCAGAGTCGTGAAGCTGCAGAAGTGCAGCGCAAGCTTATTGAGCAGGCCAGCGTTTCAGTTTCAGCTCGTGCCGGTGCGAACGGTCGTCTCTTTGGTTCAGTAACCGAAGCAGACGTTGTGAACGCAATCCGTACAGCGACAAACATCTCGCTTGACCGTCACCAGATTTCAATGACTGAGCACATCAAAGAGCTCGGATCAGCCACCGTTTCAGCGACACTGTTTGACGGTGTTGTTGCTTCCGTGACTGTGCAGGTTGTCGCTAAGTAGGCCAATCTTTCAAGGATTTTCATTCAGCCGGGGCTTTTTGCCCCGGCTGAATGCTTGTTACACCCATTTGAGAGCATTAAAACTATGGAGTTAGACACAGGCTTTTCCCCACGTTGTTGTTCTAGCGACACACAGCCAAAACGTGCGAACGTTGGAGTCTTATGACACAGATTGAATCAGACCGACAAAGAACAGCTCCGAGCGCGGGGCGCGTTCCACCAAGTGTCATTGAAGCCGAAGAGTCACTCATTGGTGCAATGCTGCAACTTCCTGAAGCAGTGAGCATTGCGTACGAAGTTGTACAAGAAGAAGATTTCTATCGTCCACTCCATGGACAGATCTTCTCAGCAATTGTTGACCTCGTAAATGGTGGCGACCCAGTTGACTACGTAACAGTGCAAGCAAAAATGCAAGAGCGTGGATCACTCCAGATTGAACTCGCAGTTCTCGCTGCACTCCAGAGCAACACTCCGTCAGCTGCGAATGCGCAGCACTACGCAGAACTAGTTCGTGACAAAGCACAACAGCGAAGACTTATTTCTGTTGCCGGTGGAATTCTTGATGAAGCGTACTTACCAACGGACGATGTTGGAATGCTGCTTGATGATTCAGAGCGAAAGATCAACGCAATCGCCGATGGTCAAAAAGTTGATTCAGTTGCACACCTACAAAAACTTCTGCTCGCTGAAGCGGACATTTTGGAAGAGCGTGGTGAAACTCGTGGTCAGTTCAACGGCCTTGAAACTGGATACCGCTCACTCGACCGTATTCTCCAAGGGCTACAACCAACGAGCCTTTCGATCATTGGTGCTCGTCCGAGTATGGGTAAGACCGCGTTTGGTCTCGGAATCCTTACCCACGTTGGTGCAGTTGTAAAGCGCCCGGCGCTGTACTTCTCACTCGAAATGAGCAAGCAAGAACTCGCTGAACGTATTCTCGCTTCTACTGCTCGCATTGACTCAACAAAACTTCGTACCGGTGACTTAAGCGATAACGACTGGAACAATGCCCACAAGGCATTTGGAATGTTGCAGGGTGCACCAATCTTTATTGACGACAACCCATCACTGACCGTTATGGACATCCGTGCGCGCGCTCGACGTGTGAAGCAGCAGCAAGGTGACCTCGGCGTTGTAATCATTGACTACCTACAGCTCATGAGCTCACGTGGCAAAGCTGAAAACCGCCAAGTCGAAGTGTCAGAAATGAGCCGTGCGTTAAAGATTCTGGCGCGTGAATTAGAGACGCCAGTCATTGCATTGTCACAGCTCTCACGTGCTCTTGAAGCACGTGCTGATAAGCGACCAATGATGTCTGATCTTCGTGAATCAGGATCACTTGAACAAGACGCCGACGTTGTTCTGTTCTTGTTCCGTCCAGAAGAGTACGGCGAAGTTGCCAATGACCAGAAGTCAGATGCTCAGATCATTGTTGGAAAGAACCGAAACGGTCCTACTGACACAGCTCACTTGACGTGGCGAAAAGAATTCGCCCGCTTTGACAACGTGGCTGAAGCTAGCGACCTCTAATTATTTAGGCTGCATACGAATACCAGCGTCGAGACGTACTGACTCGGCATTCATGTAGCTGTTACTTAGAAGTTCAACTGCAAGTGAAGCGAACTCTGATGAGTAACCAAGACGCTTAGGGAACAACACGCCAGCACCAAGGCGAGCCTTGAACTCATCTGATGCAGGACCAGTTCCGTAAATTGGTGTGTCAATGAGACCAGGCAAGATGCAGTTGGCACGAACACCAATTGCAGCAAGGTCACGAGCAAGTGGCAATGTAAGACCAACTACGCCACCCTTTGATGAAGAGTAGGCAACTTGGCCAATCTGTCCATCTTCTGCAGCAACTGAAGCAGTGTTAACAATTGCGCCGCGTAGTCCATCAACGTCAGGTGTGTTGTGGCTCATTGCTGTTGCAGCGAGACGGCACATGTCGAATGTTCCGATCAGGTTGATCTCAATCACCTTGCGGTAGAGAGCGAGGTCGTGTGCTGATGAGTACTCACCATCTTTTCCAACGGTGCGTGTAGCCCAACCAATTCCTGCACAGTTAACAACTGTCCATAGTGGGGCCATTGCCTTGGCGGCTTCGATGGCAGCGATGTTCTGGTCAGTGTTGGTGACGTCACAGTGAACGTATGTTCCACCAATTTCCTTCGCTACTTCTTCACCGCGTGCGTCATTGAGGTCAGCGACAACAACTTTTACGCCTCGTGCTGCAAGTGCACGAGCAGTTGATTCGCCAAGTCCTGATGCGCCGCCGGTGACGACTGATGAGGTGTTCTTTAGTTCCATGATGGTTACTCCTGGGTAGGTTGCCTTGTAAGACCGTAGTAGAAGTAGGGGGTGCTGGAGCACGGTCTATTCCCATCTAGCCTTAAGAGATGCCATCTGCCTATGAATACACCAAAGAAGAACTGGCAGAGCAGCTCACGGGCGAGCCTCGCTACCGTGCGGACCAGGTTTGGCACGGCCTCTGGACCGAGGGTCAGGCCCTTGATGAAATTACGACCATTCCAAAAGCACTGCGCTCAAAACTCGGAGAACAGTTTCCTTCAAGCCTGGAAGTTGCGAACTTTGTTGAAAGCGATCTTGGTTCTACGCAGAAGTGGGTATTTCGTTTAGCTGACGGTGCAACTATTGAAACAGTTCTCATGGCGTACGAAGATCGCGTCACTGTTTGTGTTTCAAGTCAGGCCGGTTGCGCAATGGGTTGCACGTTCTGTGCAACTGGACAAGCTGGTTACTCACGACAACTCACTATTGGTGAAGTTATTGAACAAGTTATGTTCGCAACACGTGCAGCAGCTCCACGACGACTCTCAAATGTTGTCTTCATGGGCATGGGTGAACCACTCGCAAATTACGACACAACAGTTGGTGTTGTAAAACGACTTCATGAATACAAGGGGATGTCTGCACGAAATCTCACAGTGTCAACAGTGGGCGTGGCTCCAGCAATTGAGAAGCTCGCACATGAAGGGCTTCCACTCACACTTGCGGTGAGTCTTCACGCTGCGAACAATGAAACGCGAAATGAACTTGTTCCACTTAACAAGCGCTACAACCTTGAGCGCCTCCACGAAGCGTGCACTATGTGGATTGCGACAACGGGCCGTCGACTCAGTTTTGAATGGGCCCTCATTGATGGTGTGAACGACACTGATCAAGCCGTCGAAGAACTTGCTGACTACGCGCTGTCACTACGCGCACACGTAAATCTCATTCCACTTAATCCAACACCTGGATATTTGGTAATGGGATCATCAGGAACACGCGTGTACGAATTTAGAAAAGCACTTGAAGAGCTAGGTGTAAACGTAACGGTCAGAAACACTCGAGGACGTTCTATTGATGCTGCGTGTGGTCAGTTGGCACAAGTGACCAATGGAAAGCGCCGCTCTATTCCGGTTCGCTCTGCATAACGCTCTTTTGTTCCCAGAACGTGGGGATTGCTTTAATAAGAACCAGCGCGCCAACAATGCACGCAAGCCCTCCCGAGATAACTGAAACCCCAGTCGATGTAAGCCCGGCGACAACACCAGACTCCATGTCACCAATGCGTGGCCCGCCAGTTACAACGGCAATCTGGATAGATGCAATACGACTTCTGAAGTGATCAGGGATTGATCCTTGCAAAATTATCCACCTGAAGATCGCTGACACTGCGTCAGCCGCACCCGCAACTGCGAGGAAGAAGATTCCCATCCAGGCAATGTGCACTATGCCAAAGAGCGTGATTGCTGCACCCCAGGTGATTACTGAAAGCACCACAAAGCGACCCTGACGTTCAACTTTGTCAACCCATCCACTCATGAGTGAAATGAGTACTCCTCCAATTCCAGGCGCCGCGAATAAGAGCCCGACGGTTCTCGGACCTGCATGGTAGACAGTCAGCGCGTACGCCGGGAAAAGTGCACGAGGCATTCCAAAGATCATTGCGTTTAGGTCAACTAGGTACACACCTTGCAGCGCGGGTGACTTCCTAACGAACGCAAAGCCCTCCTTGATAGAGGTGAGAATTCCATCTCCTTCAGACTTCCCGGTTGGATGAAGTGGTGAAAGAAAGTAGGCCGATACTGCAAGCGCTGCATAGGTGACTGCATCAATGTAATAACACGACGAAATTCCTACCGCTGCAATTAGCACTCCAGCAACAGCAGGCCCAACGAGGAATCCCAGCTGGAACGTAATTTGAAACAGAGAGTTTGCTGCGGGGAACTGAGCGGTGGGAACAACCATTGGCAAGATGGCACTTCGAAGTGGGCCAAGAAATCCAGCAGCACCGGCACTAAATGCGGCGAGCACGATAAGCAGAGCAATGTGCTTGTTATTCGATTGAGCATTCAGCGCGAGACCGGTACTCATAAATGCAAGAACAATGGAAGTAATAAATAAAAGAATTCGTCGATTAATTCGGTCTCCAACAGCCCCGCCCCACAGTGATCCAATTATGAGAAATGGAAGTTGAATCAAACTTGTAATACCCACCCAGAGACTTGAGTGTGTTTCAAGATAGACCTGATAAGGAATTGCAACAACGGTGATGTTGCTACCGAGAATTGAAATTAATTGTCCGAAGAAGAGAAGAGTGAAATCTTTGTTTTTTCGAAACGGACTTATGTCAACGAGTAGTCCGGCCATCTACCCAGCGTAGATGAACTGCGAATTAATTCGTAACAGTAAAGCCCTGGTAGCTGCCACTGCTTGTTTGGTAACTACCAAGACCTGTGCAACTTGATCCTCGACAGTAGAGCCCGTACACACCACCAGCGGCACTCACAGTTGTTGCACCATTTGGCAGAGTTAGCTTCTGAGCAGTCTGCCAAGTGCCATTAACTTCACTTGCAATTCCTGCCTGATAGTTACCTGAACTGTCAAGGTATGCCGCCGCTGCAGAGCAGTTGCCCGCACTCGAACAAGTGAAGGCCACGGCTCCACCATTCTTTCCAGCTTGTTGTGCACCACTTGGAAGCGCAAGTGTTGAAGCAGCCTTCCATGTTCCATTCACTTGATTCACGAGAAATCCTTGGTAGATCCCAGTCGTAGTTATGTACTGACCTCCTGTTGTGCAATTGCCAACAGATGGGCAAGAAATTCCACCGAAGCCGTAGAGCATTGTGTGTGGATTCGACGCGGCATCACTTGGAAGCGTGAGAGAAACTCCGCGCTTCCAAACCCCACTCGTCTCTGAAACAACAAATGGTGAAATGGCTCCGGTGCGCTTTGCGTATGTTCCAATAGCGCTGCAGTTGCCGGGCGACACACAAGTAAGGGCGCTTAGGGCAATGTTTGCGTAGGCACTCGTGTTCGACGGCATCAAAACATTTTGTGCATTCTGCCAAGTGCCATTTACCTGGTTCATTACAAAGCCCTGGCTCACGTTGTTGGAATCAATGTATGAGCCAATTGCTGAACAGTTGCCTGTGCTCCAGCAAGAAATTTGTGAAGTCGTGATGTAGGGATTTGCATTTGTAGAAGATGGCAAAACAATCTTCGTTGCAGGCTTCCACGTTCCACCAATTTGACTCGCAACAAACCCCTGTGTCCTTGAACGTGGGGTTGCGCTCTCGAGGTATGTTCCAATAACACTGCAGTTGCCAGCAGAAGAGCAAGACGCACCGCGAACTTGTGAGCTCTGTGCAGTTGTTGCAGCGCCAGAAGGGAGAGAGACGGCGCTCGCCTTCATCCATGTGCCACCAATTTCGTTGGCCACGAACGCAATTCCATTGGAGCTTGCGTCAATGAACTGTCCACCCGTTACACAGTTGCCGTCAGAGGCGCAGCCCAGTGCATACATCATCACACCTGGACTCTTAGATGCATTCGATGGAAGAGAAAGGGTTGACGAGTGCCAAACACCTTTTTCTTCGCTCAGCAGTAGTCCAAGTACATTGCCCGATGCATCATTCATGCTTCCAGCACCACTGCAATTGTTCACCGTTGGACAAGAGAGAAACGGTAGCCATCCTTGGTAGATACCAGTCGCGCCAGTTGGGAGACTTACGTTTTCGGTTGCCTTCCATGATGGTGCTGCAGCTCCAGCAGGCATAACTGTCACCATGGTGAGCGCGAGTGCAGCAATCACAAATGTTGAACGAGCGAGTTTCATGCGTCTACTTTCTAAAACTAAGAGCAATCTTCAGTATAAATAGGTAAAAGACGCGCACATAGTGAGTTTTGCTTGTGAATATTGTGCTTTAACAACTTCTTAAATCACTTTGCGGTATTTACGAACAAATGCCCGGCTCATTGAGCCGGGCATTTGAGTTAAAAATAGAACTACTTACGCTAGATCGAAACGATCGAGGTTCATGACCTTCACCCACGCTGCGACAAAGTCCTTCTCGAACTTCTTCTTGGCGTCGTTAGTTGCGTACACTTCAGCAATTGCACGTAGCTGTGAGTTAGATCCGAAAATAAGATCTGCACGAGTTGCAGTCCACTTAGCCTTCCCAGACTTTCGGTCCGTTCCAACAAGTGAGCCGTCCTTGGCGGGTGCCCACTGCGTGTCGAGATCAATCAAGTTCACAAAGAAGTCATTAGTTAGTGCTTCTGGATTCTTGGTGAAGACTCCGTGAGCTGAACCGTCAACGTTGGTGCCAAGCATTCGAAGACCACCAACAAGCACAGTCATTTCTGGTGCGCTCAATGTAAGAAGGTGCGCGCGGTCAAGAAGAAGATCTTCTTCACTACGACGCTGCCCCTTCGCCACAGAGATGCGGAAACCAACGTGTGTTGGCTCAAGCACAGCGAATGATGCAACATCAGTGTCTTTCTGAGTTGCGTCATTGCGCCCCGGAGTGAATGGAACAGTAACTTTGCGTCCTGCATTCTTCGCTGCCATTTCAATTCCAACGCAACCACCAAGCACAATGATGTCAGCGAGTGAAATCTTTTTGCTCTTAGTGTTAAAGCCCTTGCGAATTGATTCAAGCTCCTTAAGCACCTTCTTTAGTTGTGAAGGGTTGTTGGCTTCCCAGTCTTTTTGTGGGCTGAGTGCAATGCGAGCACCGTTTGCTCCACCACGTTTGTCAGTACCGCGGAACGTTGCTGCAGATGCCCACGCAGTCGAAACAAGCTGCGAAACGCTAAGCCCAGAGTTGGCAATCTTCTTCTTCAGTGCGACAATGTCCTTGTCGGTCGGAAGTTTGAAGTCAACGGCTGGAATTGGGTCCTGCCAGAGCTGTGGCTTCTTTGGAACGTATGCTCCAAGTCCACGCACGTATGGACCCATGTCGCGGTGCGTCAACTTAAACCATGCACGAGCAAACGCGTCTGCAAATTCTTTTGGATTCTCTTGGAATCGCTTAGAAATCTTTTTGTACGCAGGGTCAACAATCAGTGCGAGGTCAGTTGTCAACATTGTTGGAGCGTGCGTCTTCTTCTTGTCGTGTGCGTCTGGAACTGTTGTTGATCCAGCGCCACCCTTTGGTCGCCACTGTTGTGCACCAGCTGGGCTCTTGAAGAGTTCCCACTCGTACATAAAGAGGTGCTTGAAGTAGTCGTTGCTCCACTGAGTTGGCTTGGTTGTCCAGATACCTTCGAGACCACTTGTAATGGTGTCTCCAGCATTTCCAGTTCCCATTGTGTTAATCCAACCAAATCCCTGCGCTTCAATTGGCGCCGCTTCTGGTTCTGGGCCAACGTACTTACCTGGGTCACCAGCACCGTGAGTCTTTCCAAAGGTGTGACCACCAGCAATTAGTGCAACAGTTTCTTCATCGTTCATTGCCATGCGTGCGAATGTCTCACGAATGTCAACCGCAGCCTTCATTGGGACTGGGTTTCCGTTAGGTCCCTCTGGGTTTACGTAGATGAGACCCATCTGAACTGCACCAAGTGGATTCTCAAGATCGCGCTCACCGCTGTAGCGCTTGTCGTCGAGCCACGTGTCTTCAGGTCCCCAATAGATGTCATCTTCTGGTTCCCATATGTCAACACGTCCACCAGCGAAACCAAATGTTTTAAAGCCCATTGAATCCAGTGCACAGTTACCAGCAAAAATCATGAGGTCGGCCCATGAAATCTTCTGTCCGTACTTCTTCTTGATTTCCCAAAGGAGTCGACGGGCCTTGTCGAGGTTTCCGTTGTCAGGCCAGCTGTTCAGTGGTGCGAATCGTTGTGCTCCAGTTCCAGCACCTCCACGACCGTCACTGATTCGGTACGTTCCCGCACTGTGCCACGCCATGCGAATAAAGAATGGTCCGTAGTGTCCCCAGTCAGCTGGCCACCACTCTTGTGAGTTAGTCATCAACTTCTCGATGTCCTTCTTTAAAACATCGAGGTCAAGCTTGGCGAATTCTTTTGAGTAATTGAAATTCTTGTCCATTGGACTTGCTGCAGGATTTGCCTGGTGCAACAACTTGATGTTGAGCTGGTTAGGCCACCACTGTGCGTTGTTCTGGTTTCCAGTAACTCGAGTGCTTGCGCCTCCAACAACTGGGCACTTGTTTTCTTCTGTCATTTTTTCTCCTTTATAGATTGCGGTACTGCGTTACTTCGAACTTTTTTGGCAACTAGGACAGAGGCCCCAGTAGGCGACCTCTGCTTCATCAATTTCAAATCCCATGCCATCTGCCGCGGTGAGACAAGGTGTTTGTCCTACGGCGCAGTCAACATCAACCACCATGGCGCAGCTACGACAAATTAAATGGTGATGATTGTCATTGATTCGGTCTTCGTAGAGTGCTGGTGATCCAACAGGTTGGATTCGACGAATGAGTCCCTTCTCAGTCAAGAGACTCAGCGTGTCATAGACAGCTTGTCGAGAAATTGTTCCAATCTCTTCTGTCGCTATTGCAACAACGCCATCTGCAGTGATGTGCGGCTGATTAGAAACCGCGCGAAGAACTGCAAGACGTTGTGCAGTTGCTTGCACTCCGTTGTCTCGCAGTAGGTCGTTTGGGGCTATTGACACGAGTGAAACTATAGCAAGA
>CAINVQ010000187.1 GCA_903854175.1 uncultured Actinomycetes bacterium
CCGTTAACGTTGAAAGAGAAGATCGATGCCAGTTACAAAGAGGAAGACCAGTAAAGCCAAGGGGCGTTCACGCCAAGCTGCTGCGTGGCGCCTAGACCGCCCTTCACGTTCGGTATGCCCTCAGTGTGCAACATCTAAGTTGCCACACATCGTGTGCCCTAACTGCGGTTGGTACAAGGGTCGCGTAGCAGTCGAGGTCAACTAACTTGACTCTTCCCATCGCTCTTGATGCGATGGGTGGTGACTTTGCACCCAGTGAAATCATTGCCGGAGCTCGACGCGCCGTTGATGAGCTCGGTCTAGAAGTCATACTCGTCGGAGTTCCTGAACTTATGGGAGACCCACTCGGTCTCGAAGTCTTCGCTTGCACTGAAGTTATTGCAATGGACGATGAACCTGGCGGAAGTGTTCGAAAGAAAAAAGACTCCTCACTCGTTCGAGCAGCTGAATTAGTCCGAGATGGAAAAGCCAGCGCGATGGTCTCTGCTGGCAACACCGGAGCCACTATGGCTTCTGCACTTCTTCGCATGGGACGACTCCCTGGAGTTGTTCGCCCGTGCATCGCAACTCCTATCCCAAATCCTGGTGGTTCACCATGCATCTTGGTAGATGCGGGAGCGAACTCTGAATGCACACCAGAGATGCTTGTTCAATTTGCACAGATGGGCTCTGCATTTGCAAAAGCTCGCTACGGAATTGAAAGCCCGAAAGTTGGGTTGCTCTCAATTGGTGAAGAACCAACCAAGGGAACGCCACTTGTAAAAGAAACACACGAGTTGCTGGCTGCTCTTAGTGATTTCAACTTCTTTGGAAATGTTGAAGGCCGTGACTTGATCCCATCACCTGTTGACGTGGTTGTTACTGATGGTTTTACTGGCAACGTTGCACTTAAAACTCTTGAGGGCGCCCTCAAATACATCTTCGGTGCTGTGCTCGGAGTTATTGGAACCAATGACGCCACCAAGGCGGCGGGCGATGTACTTTTTGAGCATTTACTTCCACTTGCTGGAGAATTAACGCCAGATAAGCAAGGTGGCGCGATGTTGCTGGGGCTTGATGGAATTTGTGTAATTAGCCACGGCTCTTCTAACGCCACCGCAATCATGAACGCGCTTCGTGTTGCTTCTGAAATGGACAAAGCCGGAGTCGTAGACAAACTACGACTTACCATTAGACCTGATCAAGGCTAGTAATTCTCGTACTGTGTACGAAATCTCGGTATCCTTGTGTAGCAACAATTAAGGAGTGGCCATGTCTGCTGACGCTGGAAATTCAACATCGCTCAATCGAGCTGCAATTCTCAACATTGTCAAAGAACAATTAGCTGAAATCTTGGAAAAAACGCCAAGTGATATTTCTGAGACTGAGTCATTTACCGATATGGGCGCAGACTCACTTGCCTTAATTGAACTCGTAGAAGCCTTGGAAGAAAAGCTTGCCGAGTATGTGGCTGGTTTCCATATTGATGATGAAGATCTAGAGACACTTGGCTGCGTAAATGATGCTGTTGATTACGTTGCTGCCAAGCTCCAGGTTGCGTAACGAGGTCTGTGAGTCTTTTGACCTCATCACTTGAGGCGCTAGCAAGTCACTTAGGCATTAGTCCTAAGAGTGAACTACTAAACGTCGCACTGACACATTCGAGTTACGCCGCAGAAAACGATTGCATCTCAAACGAGCGACTCGAATTTTTAGGTGACGCCGTGGTCGATCTTGCAATAGCTGACCTCATCACCCGCGAGTACCCAGAACTCAATGAGGGGACAGGCTCTCTTGTTCGCTCTCGCGTTGTAAACGAAGCATCACTCGCATCACTCGCTCGACGTCTTGATCTAGGAGCATGCATTCGAGTTGGTCGAGGTGAAATTAAATCTGGTGGGACTGACCGCGACTCTCTGCTGGCCGATGCATTTGAAGCAATCGTCGCCGCACTGTATTTAGAAAATGGTTTTCAAGCTGCGAACGATTTTGTGCAGTCAATGCTCGCTGATGATGTTGCGGATGCTTCATTGGCGCCAGACGAGGTTGATCCAAAGACGCAGCTTCGACAGTGGAGTGAGCAGCAAGGTCACGGAACACCGGTCTATGAAGTATCGGGTAGCGGACCACTGCATGCAACAACGTTTGATGCAACTGTTCGAATTGGATCTTTACTCGTGGCAAATGGCCGCGGTCGTTCAAAAAAGAGTGCTGAATCGCAAGCTGCAAAAGCTGCGTTGGAAAGGCGAAGCAATGCCTGAATTACCAGAGATAGAAACAATACGAGCGTCACTGTCGCGTGACTTGGTTGGTAAAAAAATCAAGGGTGCAGCAGTTACTTCGGGCAAGATTGTTCGCCGTCACAAGACCGCGAAGGATTTTCGCACTGCAGTCGAAGGTCACACGATTAAGTCCGCTCAGCGACTCGGAAAGAATTTAATTTTTGGACTAGACAATGGAACAAGTCTTGTAATTGATCTCGACGTCAGTGGTCGAATTCTCAGATCACAAGGGCCCAAAGATGAGAAGCCAAAGCACACGCACGTTGTCTTTACCTTTACTCAAGGCGGAGAAATTCGCTACGTCGATCCTCTTTCCAAAGGTGAGCTGTACGTATCAACCCCACCGCCAGAGGGCGCCGAAGTTGAGATTTCAAAGTTTGCTCGTCTAAGCGTTGGCGGCGATGGGCTGGGTTTACGCAAGCAGATTCCTGAACTTTCTCACTTAGGAATTGATCCTTTTGAAGACCAAATTGGGTGGGACCGTTTTGCGGCGATTCTTAGAAGCAGAACTACAGATCTGAAGTCGGTTCTCAATGACCAAAACATCTTGGCTGGACTCGGAGAAATTTATTCTGACGAAGCTCTGTTCGGCGCTGGCCTTGGCCACGACCGAGTGGCCGAGTCACTATCAACCATTGAAATCCGTCGTCTGCACCGAGCAATTACAGAAATTCTTCAGGAAGCAATTAAATACGGTGGAACATCACTCGAGGGTGAGCTGTTTCGCGATCCTGACGGAAAAGAAGGCAATTACCAGCAGTATCTTCAGGTCTACGGCCGAGAAGGCCTACCTTGCATGCAGTGCCGTCAGCCCATCAAAAAAGCAACATCTAAGGGTCAGTCGACCTTCTACTGTGACAAGTGCCAGAGCTAAACGCCTCTTTAACCCCAGAAGATTGCTAGCGTCTCAGCGTGTTTCTTAAGCGATTAACCATGAAGGGCTTTAAGTCCTTTGCCGACAGTACGGTCATTGAGTTCGAGCCGGGCGTCACTGCGGTAGTTGGTCCAAACGGATCTGGAAAATCGAACGTCGTTGACGCCGTTGTATGGGTACTCGGTGCTCAGGGAACAAAGATTCTTCGAAGTGCAAAAATGGATGACGTCATTTTCGCAGGAACAACAAATAAAGCAGCCCTAGGGCGTGCCGAAGTTTCTCTGACGCTCGATAACTCAGAAGGAAGAATCTCCATTGATGGTGCGGAAGTAACCATTTCTCGAACTTTGTTCCGTAATGGTGACTCCGAATACGCAATCAATGGAACTACGTGTCGACTTCTTGACATCCAAGAACTTCTTTCAGATTCCGGTGTTGGTCGTAATCAACACATGATTATTGGTCAGGGGCAACTCGACTCGATCTTGCAGTCAACTCCAGAGCACCGCCGTTCAGTAATTGAAGAAGCAGCTGGAGTTTCAATTCATCGTCGTCGCAAAGAACGCTCAGAGCGTCGCCTTGCACAAACCCAAGAAAATCTTGAACGACTCGGTGACCTTGTTAGAGAAGTGCGCCGTCAAATGCGACCACTTGAACGTCAAGCACAGTCAGCTAGAAGCTTCGCTGAAGTTGAAGCTGAGCTTCGTGCAGCTCGCCATGCACTTTTTTCTACGCGTGCAGCCACATTTGAGTCTCGCCAAAATGAACTGAGCAGAGAACTCGTTGACTTCACCTCGAAAGAACAAGAAGTACGCAATGAAATTCTCACCCTCGACGCGAGAGCATCCGCAACCGCATCAGAGATGACCAGTCGACGCGAGGAAACTCTTGCGTCAACACTTGGAACGCTTCAAGGGCTCGCTGAAAGAGCTCGAGGGACTGCTTCAATTATCCAAGAGCGTGAGCGATCACTAAAGATTGCTCTGATCGCTTCAGCTGATGAAAACGTAATTGCCACACTCGAAGCTGATGCCGCAAAACTTGAATCAGATCTTGTAGGACTTGCTGCTGAAGAAGCATTGCTGAGTGGTCAGCGCGAAGCTCTAGAAAAAGTTCGTAATGAACTGAAGACCGCTGAAAATGATTTTGTTACCGCATGGGGTGCAGGGTCTGGCGATGACCTCGAGCTTCTAAATCACGAAATCAGTCGACTCGGTGACCTAATTGCAGAACTCGAATCTGTAGTTAATTCAATGACCAATGACAGCGGAGAACTTTCTGGTCAAGTGATGCTGATCAATGAAGAGCTCAATGCACTTCGTGCGCAGCTGCCAGTTCTTGAACAAGCAGTGAATAATGCTGCAGAACACCGTGCAGTGCTCGACGAAGCGCGAAACAGTCTTGAGTCCCAACGTAATCGTGTGGGCGAACTTGCTACAGAGCTACTCACTCGTGAAGTTGAATTTGGTGAGCGCCGACGCCTTATTGAGCAGCGCCAAAGTGAAATTGAGCAGCGCCTAGAAGGTCGTTCAACTGAGCGCGCTGAAGCTGCAAGTCGTCGTGAATCACTTGAATTCGACCTCCAGGTACTCGAGCGACTTTCCGCATTTGTCTCTCGCGCTTCCAATGAAATTCGCACTTCGCAAGAAGCAATGGACTCGACCTATCGTGAGCAACTTGAAGCATCGCGCGCTGGGGCCGAGCGACTCGAAGAAGTGCGCCGTGCACGAAGCAACGCAGAACGACGTTTGGGCGAAGTTGCTGACCTCGTACGAAGTCGTGAAATTGAACAAGCTGAGCTCGCAATTAAGACAACGAACTTGCACGAACTAATTCATCGTGATCTTGGAATTTTCCCTCACGAACTTGGTGCTCCAACGCACATTGCTCTTCCTGACGGAGTTTCGCTCGAGCAGCGTGTTGGTGAGCTTGAAGCACGCATAACTTCACTTGGACCAATCAACCCACTCGCGCTTGAAGAACTAACTGCACTCGAAGAGCGCTACAAGGAGCTTGACACTCAAGTTACTGATGTTCGTAATGCTCGTCGTGAGCTTCAAGAAGTCATTCGTGCGGTTGACAAAGAAATCATGGAAACGTTCTCAAGTGCTGCAGCCGACGTAAACGAGCACTTCTCAACGCTTATCTCGTCATTGTTCCCAGGTGGTCACGGACGACTAGTTCTTACCGATCCTGAAGACCCACTAAACACCGGAGTTGAAATTGAACTTCGCCCAATGGGCCAGAATGTTCGTCGCATGTCGCTGCTGTCAGGTGGGCAACGTTCGATCGCAGCATTGGCGTTCCTTTTTGCGATTTTCCGTTCGCGCCCTTCACCCTTCTACATGCTTGACGAGGTTGAAGCGGCGCTTGACGATGTCAACTTGCAACGTTTCTTAGGGCTTGTAAATGAGTTCCGTGACGAAGCACAGTTGCTTATTGTTACGCACCAAAAGCGCACGATGGAATCGGCTGACGCGCTCTATGGAGTAACCATGGTTCCTGGTTCTTCGTCAAAGGTTGTTAGCCAGCGTGTGAAGCGCACCGAGGGCGTCACCACCTCGTGACCATTGCTCTACTAGCTGTTGTAGTCCTTGTTGTTCTTCTTGTGGTGGTTTCAGTACGCCGTAAAGCGAAGAACAGGGGAATGCTTCCTCAACAAGAGCGAAAGGCAATGCCAAGTGTTCTTGTAAATGACGTTGCTCCACGCCCATCAATTGATGGGACATCACCAAATCTCTCTGAACGACTTGGATCGTCTCGCAGCATCTTTGACCGCGTTCGTTCCATTTCGAGCCTTGGTTCGCTAAGCGCGGAACAACTCGACACGGTGGAAGAAGTGCTACTTCGAAGTGACGTTGGTGTGAATGTAACAAACGCAATTCTGCAAGATCTAAAAACAAATGGAGCACCGAATGGTGTTGCGAGTGCAGTTCGTACAGCACTGCTCGAAAGTTTGAATGGTGATCGTTCAGTAAATACATCAGCGGACGATGGTCGCATTCCAGTCTGGCTATTTGTTGGGGTTAACGGAGTAGGCAAAACCACCACCATTGGAAAACTTTCGCAGCGTTTTGTATCAGAGAACAAGAAAGTAATCCTGGCGGCTGGAGATACATTCCGTGCGGCTGCATCTGAACAGCTACAAATGTGGGCTGAACGCACTGGCGCAGACATTGTTCGCTCCGGCGAGGGAGCAGACCCAAGTTCTGTTGTGCACGATGCGATTGGACGAGCAAGTGCGAAAAAATACGACATTGTTCTCGCTGACACTGCTGGACGTCGCGCCAACAGCTCAAACTTGCTTGATGAACTGAGCAAGGTTCGCAGAGTCGCTGATCGTGAACCGGGACAAGTCGTAGAAACATTCATGGTGCTCGACGCCACTACCGGACAAAATGCACTAACTCAAGCCCGTGAATTTCTGGGAGCCGCCTCGGTCACTGGGATTGTTCTTACGAAGCTTGACGGCACCGCTCGCGGTGGCATTGTTGTTGCCATTGAGCGCGAACTAGGTATTCCTGTGAAGTTCGTTGGTGTGGGCGAAGGGGTCCAAGACCTCATTGTTTTCGAGCCAGTTGCCTTCGTTGATTCACTCCTCGACGCCTAAAGGTAGCCTTCAAGCATGTTTGATGCACTCAGCGAACGCCTAGAACGACTCGGATCCTCACTTCGCTCAAAGGGGCGACTTTCTGACGCCGACCTTGATGAGGCTCTGCTCGAAGTTAGAAGTGCACTCTTAGAAGCAGACGTTGAACTTGGTGTTGTCCGTGCATTCCTTGACGCAGTTCGTGAGCGTCTAAGTGGCACTGCTTTAAGTCAGAGTCTCTCTCCGGGCCAGCAGGTCATTAAGGCAGTTCACGAGCAGCTCATTGAAGTGCTTGGAGGATCTCCTCTAAAAGTTACGTACGCTTCAAAACCGCCAACGGTAATTCTGCTCGCTGGTCTCCAGGGTGCAGGTAAAACAACCACCGCCGCAAAACTCGCTTCATGGTTTAAGCAACAGGGTAGAAATCCTTACCTCATTGCAGCAGACTTACAACGTCCGGCCGCAGTTGAACAGCTGCGCGTGCTCGGTGCGCAAATTGGTGTTGACGTTTATAGCGACACTTCAAACCCTGTGAAAGTCGCTAAGCGTGGTCTCGCCGAGGCGCAACGCATTGGTCGAGATGTAGTGATCATCGACACCGCAGGTCGTCTCGCAATTGATAAAGAACTCATGAAAGAAGTGCGTTCAATTAGTGACGCCACATCACCTCACTACACATTCTTGGTAATTGATGCGGTGACCGGACAAGACGCGGTGCTCACCGCTCGTTCGTTCCACGAAACATTGGCACTGTCGGGAATCATTGTCACCAAGCTTGACTACGACGCACGAGGTGGTGCAGTCCTTTCAGCACGAGGTGTTGTTGGAAAGCCCGTGGTCTTTGCATCGACAGGTGAAAAGATTGCTGACTTTGATTTGTTCCACCCAGACCGTATGGCGTCTCGCATCTTGGGAATGGGAGACATGCTGTCACTCATTGAACAAGCAGAGCGAACAATGGACCAAGACGTTCTTGCTGAATCATCTGGTCGCATGCTCAGCGGTACATTCACACTTGATGATTTCATGGCGCAACTTAACCAAGTCAGAAAAATGGGCTCAATGGGTGGAATCATGAAACTGATGCCAGGGATGAGCAAAGAAATTCGTCAAGCCGCAGACAATGTTGACGACGGCCAACTCAATCGCGTTGAAGCAATCATTCGTTCAATGACGCCAAAAGAACGCCGTGATCCAAACATCCTCGACAGTTCACGTCGCACACGTATTGCCAATGGCTCTGGAACCAGCGTTAACGCAGTGAACCAGTTGCTAAAGCAGTTTGGTGACATGAAAAAGATGATGCGCCAGATGAGTGGTGGGGGAATGCCAAACCTTCCAGGGGGAATGGGCAAAATGGCTCAGATGGCTGCGCGCGCAAGTGCAGCACGTGGAGGCGATTTACCGCCAGGATTTGAAGCTTTGGGTGCTGGAATGCAGTCAGGCGCCCCAACTCCGCGCCCCGGTGGTGGCGGAAAAAACAAGAAGAAAAAGGGTGGGAGAGTTACCCCACCAAAACAACGCTAAACTTTGACGCTCGGGTATTTTGCCCAGTTCCGGTGGACCGGGACAAATAAAGGTTTGAAGGGAATTACGACGTGACTGTGAAACTTCGTTTGGTACGAATGGGTAAGAAGAAGCAACCGACCTACCGTGTTGTTGCTGCTGAGAGCCGC
>CAINVQ010000188.1 GCA_903854175.1 uncultured Actinomycetes bacterium
CAATATGAAGCTCGTAGATGCGCAGGAAGGTCGACGTTTTCTTGACCGACTTGTTGGTTATGAAGTTTCACCAGATCTTTGGCGTGCAGTTGATAAAGCTCGCTCCGCCGGGCGCGTGCAGTCAGTTGCTCTCAAGCTTGTCTGTGAACGTGAGCGCGAACGCATGGCCTTTAGATCGGCCACGTGGTTTGACGTTACAGCTGTACTTAATGCGAAGAGCGCGACATTTGATGCAACGCTCGAGTCAATTAATGGTTCAGCACTCGCTACGGGAAAAAACTTTGACTCACTAGGTCAACTTGATTCGAAGAATCCTGTAGAAGTTCTCACTCAAGCATCTGTTGACGCTATTGCTAGTCAACTGATTGGCGCGAAGGTTTCAATTACTTCGATTGCTTCAACACCTCGTACGCAGAAGCCACAACCACCGTTCATGACTTCATCTCTTCAGATTGAAGCAAGTCGCAAGCTTCGTTTTGACCCTGAGCGCACTATGCGTGCAGCACAGCGTCTCTACGAACAAGGTTGGATCACCTACATGCGAACAGACTCAACAACACTGTCTGATGAAGCCATCAATGCAGCGCGTTCAATGGCGGCTTCAATGTTTGGTGACGACTACGTATCTGATGTTCCACGTCGCTATGACCGCAAAGTAAAGAACGCTCAAGAAGCTCACGAAGCCATTCGTCCCGCTGGAGAAACTTTCCGCACACTCGATGAAGCCCAGAGCTCACTCGGAGGCGACGAATTAATGGTGTACGACCTCATTTGGAAGCGCACTATTGCTTCACAGATGGTTGACGCCAAGTTGACCCAGGACAAAGTTCGACTCACTACAACGCTTTCTGGAATTACAGGATTCAGTGGCGACGTTGAAGCGGGACTTAGCGCCACAGGACTACGCATTGAATTTCCAGGGTTCCGCCGTGCCTACGTAGAAGGAATGGACGACCCTGAAGCTGAGCTCGCGGACCAAGAACGTATCTTGCCTCCACTCACTGAGGGTGAAGTTGTTCCAGTCGTGAGTGCTGAAGCAAAGGGTCACGACACTCAGCCACCAGATCGCTACTCAGAAGCCACTCTTATTAAGAAGATGGAAGAACTCGGCATTGGTCGACCATCAACGTATGCATCTGTAATGAAAACAATTGACCGCCGTGGTTACGTTTGGAAGAAGGGCAAGTCTCTTGTTCCTGCGTACCGTGCGTTCGCAGTTGTGAACTTGCTGCAGACCTACTTCTCAGACCTCGTGGACTACCAGTTCACCGCAGCAATGGAAGACCAGCTTGACGAAATCGCTCAAGGAACACAAGAGCTTGTGCCATGGCTTGAGAAGTTTTATTTCGGTAACCCTGCAGCCACAACAGAGCTTGCGAAGATGGGTCTTGAACACATGACTCAGACCAAGCACGAGTTTGACTTTGCTGCAATTAACTCAATTCAGCTTGGTGTTGCACCAGACGGAGTGGAAGTTTCTGTTCGCTCAGGTCGCTACGGTCCGTACCTCATTCATGGTGAAGACAAAGCATCTATCCCTGAAGCCACTGAACCAGATTCGCTCACTGTTGAGCACGCTCTTGAGCTTCTCGCTGCACCAAGCAATGACCGTGAACTTGGAACTGATGACGAAACAGGGCTTCCGATCTTCCTTAAGGCTGGTCGTTATGGTCCATACGTTCAAATCGGTGAAATGACTAACCCGAAGGAGAAGCCAAAGACTGCTTCTCTCTTTTCAACAATGACGCTCGAAGACATGACGCTCGAAGATGCAAAGAAAATCTTGTCGTTGCCACGAGTTGTTGGTGACCACCCAGAAGGTGGTGACCCAATTTTGGTTCAGAATGGTCGCTACGGCCCATACATCACGTGGGGCAAAGAAACGCGTTCACTCGAAACAGAAGATCAAATCTTTGAGATCAATCTCGAAGGTGCCTTGGCACTTCTCGCACAACCTAAGCAGCGTGGACGTAGGGCTGCGGCTGGGCCGCTGAAGGACCTCGGCGAAGACCCAGTTACCAAGCGCAATGTTGTTGTGAAGAATGGAAAGTTTGGTCTCTACGTAACTGACGGAGAAGTTAACGCCACACTTCGACTCGGTGATACTCCAGAAACAATTTCGCTCGATCGTGCGTGTGAACTTCTTGCGGAACGTCGCAACGCTGACCCATCAGCTGCACGTCCTCGCAAAGCGGTCAAAAAGGTAGCGAAGAAAGCCACCAAGAAGGCAGCTAAGAAAACTCCAGCGAAGAAGACAGCCGGAGCTGCAAAACGTGAGGCAGTTGCTAAGGGCGCGAAAGTAAATGCCGCGCTCGCGCAAACCGCCAAGTCGGACGAAGAGTAATGACTCGAGGGATCTTCCTCGTCTTTGAAGGTATTGACGCGAGCGGTAAGAGCACGCAAGCAAAGCGCATTGCCAAAGATCACGATGCGTTATTTACCTTCGAACCTGGTGACACTGCGGTAGGTAAAGACTTGCGCCGCTGGCTGCTCGACGCAGAAACTCCAATGAAGCCTGAAACAGAAGCGCTTCTCATGACGGCTGACCGTTCTCATCATGTCGATACGCTCATCAAGCCAACGCTTGCTTCAGGAAAGAGTGTGGTGGCTGATCGCTTCTACGCCTCGACCCTCGCGTACCAGGGGTACGGCCGTGGCGTTGATCTTGACCAACTCCGTGCTGCGACGCAACTTGCAATTGGTGACTGTCTTCCGGACTTAACGATTCTGATTGATCTTCCAGTTGATGTTGCTAACGACCGTCGCGAGCGTAACGCCAAAGACCGATTTGAATCATCGAGCCTGGACTTTCATAACCGAGTTCGAGACGGCTACCTGGAGATTGCAAAGTCAGACAGCGTTGAATGGTTTGTTGTAGATG
>CAINVQ010000189.1 GCA_903854175.1 uncultured Actinomycetes bacterium
CTGTATGAGATGAAGAGTGAGTTTTCTGCACGACTAAGTGCCACGTAGGCAAGTCGCTTCTCTTCAGCAATTTCTGCTGGCGTCTGCGCGTTGTAATTTGGCAAGATTCCTTCGGCCCAGCCAACAGCTGCCACACATTGGAATTCCAGACCTTTAGAGCGGTGAATAGTTGAGAGAGCAACCGCATTCGCAACCGATTCATCGATCTTTCGGTTGTTTGTTTCTGGCATCGAGATGAGATCTGAAGCGGGCGAGTGTTCTGGTCCACGAATCTCGTAAGGGATGTTGGCCTTATCAAGTGCTTTCGCAATTATCTCGAGCTGGCTGTTGATGCGTGAAAGCACCGCCATTGAGCTCCACGCAGTTCCAGGCTTGTGTTTGGTGCTTAACCAGAGGGCCACGTGCTCAGCTTCTTCTGCGTCGGTGTCGTAGCTACGAACCATTGGAACATCACCGTCATGTTTTGCAGGAGTAATGCCTGCTGCGCCATCTTCGAGCAGAGTATTTGCCACTTCAATGATGTTCGCAGTTGATCGGTGATTTCTCGTGAGGTCAAGCACAACAGTGTCTGGCCAAGTTCGAATGATTTCATTAAGCAGCTGTGGATTCGCACCATTAAATCCATAGATCGACTGATTAGGGTCACCCACGCAGAAAAGGTCGGGTTCTGCGCCAGCCATTTCTTGGAGCATCATGAACTGCAGTGGATTCATGTCCTGTGTTTCGTCCACGAAGATTGCGCGGTTTCGATGACGAAAGGAAGCCAACACGTTTTTATCTTCGCGTAGCAAGGTGATTGCCTCGCTAAGAAGTAAGTCAAAGTCAAGAACTCCACGGCTGCGACAAAGCCCCACGTACCGGTCAAGTACATCAGCGAACTGTGCCACTGGAATTGGACAATCGCGTTTTAGTTTCTTTGCGTTCTTTGAATAGAGCGCTGCATTGAAACCTTGGCTTAGCGCCCAACTAATTTCCGCTTCGATTCTTGGCAACATGTGATCAGCAAATTTTGCGTCACCATTCTTTTCCATTTGATCTGCGAGAGCTTTTACAAGCTTCTTTCGATTTGATTCAATCACTAATGGTTTTAAGTGGTGATCATCTCGATATTGATTAACAAGCATCAGCGCTGTTTTATGAAATGTTCCGGCACGAATATCTCTGATGCCGGCACGATACAAACGCTTTCTGAGTTCGTCACCAGCCTTTCTTGTAAATGTCATTGCAAGAACTTGATCAGAATCAATTTTTCCTTCAGCAATCTTTCTCTGAATTCGAAGCGTGAGGACGTGAGTTTTACCTGAACCGGCCGTTGCTCGAACGAGAAGTCTCGGCGCGTCAGACATCACGGCCTCGCGCTGTTCGGGGGTTAACCCGACCAGAAGGTCACTCGTGAAGGCAGTTTCATCACTCATAGTTCCTATGACGCTACCGGCCAGTTGTGACATGGCATAAAGCCGGTCCATATCGTCAGTAACCTAAAAGACGTGCTGCGTGCCTATGGCGACTGAAAACTCTTTGGTGAGCCTGATGGAGAAAGCCCCGTACGGGTGGTCTTTCTTCAC
>CAINVQ010000190.1 GCA_903854175.1 uncultured Actinomycetes bacterium
TTCATTCTGAAGCCAGCATTGAATGAAGCAACGAGATTCTTTGAGTCTGCTGGCTTCACTGGTGCCGTGAACTTGTACGGCCCACCTCCAGGAATTTGTGATCCTGAGTAGAGCTGTGCCTTTAGCAATGTTGGGTCCATCCACACAGCGCCAACTACGTAACTCGTGTGCACTGCATCTGGCCTCACGAATGCTTCATACATTGTTGGAATACCACTGGCAGTTTTTCTACCAGCAACGTGCCAAACACCTTCGCCAGGAAGTGGATTTGCAGCTGGAGAAACAATGTTGATTGGCGGTGGTAAGTGGCCCCCAGCTGGAACTTTGACCGCGGTTGCGCCTGAGCCGAATTGAGAACTTGTAGGTTGACCGCCAACCTTTGGTGGGCTGATTTTGTAAGCAAGGTTTTCTGCCCAAGTCACCAAAAATCCAAGTCCGCTTTCACGACCCCACTCAGCCGCACGAGCAGATGTATTCGCTCCAAGGGATGGATTGGTGAGTGCTGCACCCAAGGTAACGCCGTAGTAACCGACAACCAGCACTGTGAAGATCGCGGCCACAGTGAGAATACGTCGTCGCAAGTACACCACTTGCTCATGGCGATGAGGACGTGGTGGCGCAGGTGGTCGAAATCCAGGACGACGAGAATTCATGAGCAACCATTCTCGCACTTAATTTCTTTAAAAGATACGTTCTTATTTAAGGTTTAGAAACTACGCACGGCGCAGCGGTGTCATGGCTAAAACTAACTGTTTTGTGCCATGTTCCTCAAAATTGACTGCCGCTCTTGCGTGAGAGCCCTCGCCGTCGACGCTCACTACAACTCCAGCACCGTAACGATCATGAATCACTTTTTCACCAATGCTTAGCTCTAACTTCTCAGCACCCGTTGAACGAACTGGTGGTGCAGAGCCTGTCCCGAATGCTCGGCCTTCAGTGAATTCACTTCTACGGCCAACGAATCCATCGTCACTTGAAAAGCTTGAACGACGAGTTGGCTGTGTTGTTGAAACATCATCGAGAAGTTCACTCGGAATTTCCATTAAGAACCTGCTCGCGATTGCGTCAGCGCGGTTCCCCCACATGGTTCGGCTCCATGCATGAGTGAGTACTAAGTGACGCATTGCGCGAGTGACGCCCACGTAACAAAGGCGTCGCTCTTCTTCAAGCTCTGCTTCGTCTGAGAGTGCACGTCGATGAGGAAAAATAGTTTCCTCAAGCCCAGTAATAACTACAACTGGAAACTCAAGTCCCTTCGCAACGTGCAGCGTCATCATTGAAATTGCTCCAGCACCACCATCGAGTTGATCAGAATCTGCAACGAGCGCCATGCGCTCGACAAAATCCATCAACGTGTCGTACTGTGATGCGGCTGATGCAAGTTCTCCTAAGTTTTCGAGTCTTGAAACTGCTTCGTCGGTATTCTCTGCGCGAAGAGCGTCGCCCATTCCGCTTTCTCTAACAATTGCATCAATCATTTCTCGAGGCGAGAGGTCATTGGACATGGCACGAAGCTCATCGAGCATGACTGCGAACTGCGTCGCACCATTGAGAGCTTTACCTGTGAGACCAGCTGCTTTGGCGTAGTGCGATACTTCAGCAAAAGACATTGCGTTCTCTGCGGCATAAGCACCGAGCTTGGCTACGGCACCGTCGCCAATACCTCGCTTGGGTTCATTAATAACTCTGCGAGCTGAAGCCTCATCGTGGGGGTTAACAATGAGTCGTGCATACGCCAGTGCATTCTTAATTTCCTTGCGGTCATAGAAACGCATTCCAGATATGACGCGGTACGGGATGTTGGCACGAAGCATTTCTTCTTCTAGAACACGGCTTTGAGCGTTGGTACGGTAGAAAACCGCCATATCGCTCCAGCCAACATCGAACGTGTTTTTCATGCGACGTAGTTCGCTCGCAATCCAGCGTCCTTCGTCATATTCATCACCCGCACGGTAGAGACGGATCTTCTCGCCCTGGCCACTTTCAGTAAAAAGGTTCTTAGCGTGACGACTGGCGTTCTTTTCAATGACTGCGTTTGCCGCGTCAAGGATTGTTTGCGTGGAGCGGAAGTTCTGTTCCAGCAAGATCACGTCTGCGTCGGGGAAACGCTGCTCAAATTGCAGAATGTTTCTAACATCAGCTGCCCTGAACCGGTAAATTGACTGGTCCGAGTCACCAACAACACATAGGTTTCGGTGTTCTGCAGCGAGCATCAACACCAGTTCGTTCTGCACACCGTTAGTGTCTTGGAACTCGTCAACTAACAAATACTTGAAGCGACTCTGATACGAGCTGAGTACTCCCGGATCTTTCTTCATCATGAGTACAGCGTTGAGTAGAAGATCATCAAAGTCCATGGCGTTTGCGAGCATGAGTCGCTCTGAATACAAACGGTAAATTTCAGCAATGCGGCGGTGGTTAGGGTCATCACCATGTGCACGGTCGGCGTACATTGCGGGCGTGAGCATTTCATTCTTCGCGGCAGAAATTGCCGAGTACACACTGCGCGCTGAAATGCGCTTGGTGTCAATATTGAGTTCTTTCATGATGCGGTCAACGGCAGTTTCTGCGTCACCAGCGTCATAGATAGTGAAGCCTCGCTGGTAGCCAAGTACTTCAGCATTCATTCGTAACATTCGAAGACATGCAGAGTGGAACGTCGATACCCACATTTTTTCTGCGTCTTCACCAACGAGCTGAATAACTCGTTTCTTCATTTCATCTGCGGCCTTGTTGGTGAACGTAATCGCCATGATTTCGTATGGACGTGCATCACCAGTGCTCAGAATGTGGGCAATACGTCGTGTGAGAACACGAGTTTTCCCAGATCCAGCACCGGCAATAACTAGAAGTGGTCCCCCACGCTGCTCAACCGCGCGACGTTGTGGCTCGGTGAGGTCACTGAGCAGTGACGAAGGATCGAGTCGAGGCGAAACCGGTGTGGCGTCAGCGAACAGCGACTCGTCAGAAAACGAGTTACTACTCACTCCCACTCAATGGTGCCTGGTGGTTTACTCGTGACGTCAAGGGCAACTCGGTTAACACCCTCCACCTCACGAATAAGCCTGTTTGCGATTGACTCAATCACGTCGTAGGGCAGTCGAGCCCAGTCGGCGGTCATTGCGTCGTCACTTGTAACGGCGCGAATAATGATTGGATACGCGTACGTGCGACCATCTCCCATGACGCCAACAGTACGCACTGCTGGTAACACGGCGAAACTCTGCCAAAGTTCTCGGTAGAGACCAGCCTTTTTAATCTCGTCGACGACCACATAGTCAGCGTTTCGAAGAATTTCTGCACGCTCTCTGGTGACTTCCCCGACAATACGGACACCAAGTCCTGGACCAGGGAAGGGCTGGCGCCAAACAATTTCGTCTGGGAGACCTAGTTCAGATCCAACTTGGCGAACTTCATCTTTAAAGAGTGCACGAAGAGGCTCAATGAGGTCGAACGATAAGTCTTCTGGGAGCCCACCAACATTGTGGTGACTCTTAATGTTTGCAGCGTGGCCCGATCCCGATTCAA
>CAINVQ010000191.1 GCA_903854175.1 uncultured Actinomycetes bacterium
GGGCTCGACGTTCAAGGTTGTAACAACGGCAGCAGCAGTAATTGGTCGTCCGGATTTAGTTTCAAAGCCATATCCGGTTGCGAAGTTTGCGCGTCTACCAAGTTCGAACAAACTTCTCTACAACAGTGGTGGCACAAAGTGTGGTGGAACTATTGCTGAGATGCTTCCAGCATCATGTGACCCCGGGTACGCACTGCTTGGTATGGATCTAGGTGGATCACTTCTAGCTGCAACAGCTAATGCATTTGGGTTCAATGACACACCACCACTCGACCTACCTGGCACAGTTCGTAGTTTCTTCCCAGACGGCTCAGTGTTCGCGAGTGACATTCCACAACTGGCGTATTCATCAATTGGTCAGCAGAACGTTCGAGCCACAGCGCTACAGGATGCACTGGTGGCTGCAGCGATTGCAAACGGTGGTGTTGTAATGGCCCCCCACCTAATGTCATTTATTTCCTCATCAGATGGCAGCATTGTTAAGCGTTTTAAGAACACGGTATGGAAGAATCCATTGACACAACTTCAAGCCTCACAAATTGTTCCATGGATGCAAAATGTTGTTCGCTTTGGAACCGCGTCGGGAATCTTCTTGGCGCAAGATGATGTCGCCGCAAAGACGGGAACTGCCCAAACAGGCAACAGCGCGAACAACACTGATACCTGGATGATTGCTTTCGCTCCGGCACTTCATCCCACCATTGCGGTTGCGGTTGTAGTCCCATTCCAGCCAGTTTCAGCTTTTGGTTCAACGGTTGCTGGGCCAATTACGAAGTGTTTAGTTGAGGGTGCTCTTGCGCTTCAAAAAGGCCTGCCAACGCACGGAACCTCAACAACCTGCCCACATTAAACGAGCATAAGAAGACGAATCGAAGGCGTAGGCTAGTAAAAGTATGGAACCCGTAAATGACCAGCGAATCTATTCGAAGCGCTACCAAGTAACTCACCTCATTGCTCGTGGCGGCATGGCACTTGTCTACCGTGCACAAGACCTACTTCTAAATCGTGCTGTTGCACTAAAAATTCTTTATCCAGAGCTTGGCTCGGACCCTCTTTTTGTTGAGCGCTTTCGTCGTGAAGCACAAGCAGCAGCAAACTTGTCTCACCCGAACATCGTGCCGGTTTTTGACTGGGGAGAAGACAATGGAACGTACTTCATTGTTATGGAGCTCATCGAGGGCACATCTCTGGCGGATCTTCTGCGTTCTTCTAAAACACTGACACCAGCACGGTCGGCAACATTTGTTGCGCAAATTGCTGCTGCGCTCGGATATGCGCACCGAAGTGGTGTTGTCCACCGTGACGTAAAGCCGGGGAACATCCTTATTACTGCTGACGGGCAAATCAAAGTCACTGACTTTGGTATTGCCCAAGCCGTAGCAAGTGAAGATCATCTTGCTGAAGCAGGATCAGTAATGGGAACGGCCACTTATTTTTCTCCCGAGCAAGCTTCTGGTTCTGCTGTTGATGGTCGAAGCGATGTCTACTCACTTGGAGTGGTTCTTTTTGAAATGCTCGTTGGTCGTGCACCGTTTATTGGTGACTCACCGGTTGCTGTTTCAACGCAACACGTAAACGGCACAGTTCCACCTCCAACAAGTTTTAATAGCGACATCCCTCGCGACCTTGAAGCAATTGTTATGCAGGCACTGTCAAAGTCACCCGGACAGCGTTACCAAACCGCTGATGAGTTCCGAGCTGATTTGATTCGCTTTAGCGAAGGTCAGCCAGTTCGCGCTGCGGCTAATGGTGGAGCATTCTTTGGCGCTGATGCAACCCGTGCAGTAGCTGCTGTTTCTGCCGGCGAGCGAACACAGGCTGTTCCAGTGATGTCGGGTCCTCGTACAGACGTTCGTCGTCGTCGCAATCCAAATAAGAACGCAATAATTTCTGTAGTTGCGATTGTTGTTCTGGCGCTTGGAGCACTCGTGTACTTCATGGTGGGCGGTGGCTCGGTATCGACAATGCCAAACGTTGTTGGTCAATCTGTTTCTTCAGCGAGCTCAACACTTCGAGGTGATGGACTCATCATTGGACAAGTAATTCAAGTTGCTTCCGATAAGGACAGTGGCACCGTTCTCTCAACTAATCCGTCGGCGGGTAGTCACATTTCAAAGGGGCAAGCAGTCACCCTTAAGGTCAGTCTTGGAAAATCTACACAACCAGTCACCGTCCCTGACACGACAGGCATGAGTCTCAGTGTGGCCGAAAACGCTCTTCTCGGCCTCGGTCTTTCTCCAAAGGTTCAGTTCACTGCAACTGCCCCAGGAGCCGGCCATGCTCTACCTGACACCGTTCTTTCTCAGAACCCGCTTGGTGGTTCAAACGCAAAGACGGGAGACACCGTGACCTTGATTGTTCTTGCTCCTGGATCTTCATTCCCAATGCCTGCGGTGAATGGTGCCACGACCGTTGCAGCAGCAGCAGTCATTGGCCAAGCCGGACTCACCGTCAGCACAACAACATCAACTGTTTGTTCTAACACTGTGGCACAAGGGCTTGTTGTCAACACGGTCCCTGCAGCGCAGCAGCCAGTGCAGTCAGGTGCATCAGTCCAGCTGATTACTTCATCGGGCTTCTGCAATGTAGTAGTTCCAAACGTTGTTGGCCAGACGTTCACCGCTGCACAGAATTCATTACAAGGCCAAGGGTTGTCGGGCACGCAAGTTTCAGCACCTGCGTCGAGTTGCCCTCCTTCACAGGCAGGACTTGTTGTTTCACAAGGATCTGCAGGCGGATCATCAATTCTCTATAACTCAACCGTGACGCTGTCGGTCTGTCCTGGACCTACTCGCTAGCTGGTCACACCAATCATCTAACATCGTTATCTATGGCTAAGAATCGTCGCACAAGTAAAGAAATGGGCCGTTATGTTGCGCCTGAACAACGAGGTCGCTACACCGCGAAAACCAAGCAAGACACAACAAAGAGCCCTAAGTGGTTTGGTGCATTGATTCTTGAGTTACTTGGCTTTGGTCTTCTAGTAATAATTCTTAACTACCTAAACGTGCTGCCTGGTGCGGTTTCACCTTGGTACTTGGTACTGGGTCTCGCTGCAATGTTCGGTGCGTTCTTTCTCGCCACACGTTATAAATAACAAAACCCCCGCGCCCTAAGGCACGGGGGCAGTTATTTAGTTCTTAACCAAGACGCTCAATGATGGTTGCGTTAGCAAGTCCGCCACCTTCACACATTGTGATGAGTCCGAAACGACCACCTGTGCGCTCAAGTTCGTTAAGCAGTGTTGCGCAAAGCTTTGCACCTGAAGCACC
>CAINVQ010000192.1 GCA_903854175.1 uncultured Actinomycetes bacterium
CGCAGTTGAAAAGTCTTTCGCCGCACGTGAAGAGAGCGAGCCAGCAGCAGAAACACGTGTTGAGGGTCGCATTGTTATGGCCGCAGCTGTTGCTGATCAGCAGATGTACCCAGAAGCAATTGAAATTCTCACCAAAGCTGGTGCTGCACGTAATCTTCGCAACCCATCATTCCGTCACCTTCGTCTTTGGTACGCACTCGGTGACGTCTTTGACCGCGCCGGTGACTTTGGGGGAGCACGTGAGATGTTCGCCCGCGTTGTTCTAAGTGACGCTGAAGCCTATGACGCAAAAGACCGCTTAGCGATGCTTGGCTCAACTGCACCTCAGAAGAACCGCAAACGTCGACAGACCCCGGTTTCTAAGAAAAAAGTTGACTAACTAAAAAGTGCAGTAACTGCAGCGATGCCGATTGCGCCACCGCGTGAGTCACCAACGATGGTCATCAGCATCTTGTTCATCATGTAAGCAACAGTGATCTCTAGATCTTGGTCCATAGTGATGATTGATCCGCCGTATCCACCCCAGTAACAAGAAGATGGACCGAGTGGAACTGTTGGTGAACTAAGTCCGTATCCAGCACCACCGAAGTGTGATTCAACACCGAGGCAGAGGTCCATGCCCTTTGCCTGTGTCTGGAAGATAATTTCGTTGGTCTTTTCAGAGAAGAAACGCTTGCCGTGGTAGTCACCCTTGTTGGCAATAATTGACTGAATTGTTGCAACACTCTTAGCGTTTCCGTGTCCTCCAGCTGCTGGGATTTCTGCAGCTCGCCACCAACGCTCGTGTGGCCCGAGTGCCGCTGGCCACGAAGGATTAGCAAATGTTTTGTAAGCAATCGTTCCTGGCTGCAATAATTCTGCAATTTGAGCAGTACTTTCTCTTGGCGGTGGAATGACCAAACTCACTCGAGACTCTTCGCTCTCAGGAAGTCCAATGTAAAAGTCTGCTCCGAGCGCATCTGCAACTTCGGTCTTGAAATATTGCCCAATTGTGGTTCCAGTTGCACGTCGAACAACTTCTCCAATGAGATATCCCTGTGTGATTGCGTGATATCCCGACTGTTTGCGGTCGCTCCACCAAGGAGCCTGCTCAGCGAGTGACTCAACACACATGTCCCAGTTGGCGAGGTTTTCAGGTTCTGTTGCTTTCTCCCATCCAGAAAGTCCGGCGGTGTGGCTCAGGATATTCATGACGGTGATGTCAGATTTTCCGTTTTGTGCGAATTCTGGCCAGTATTTGGCAACTGGATCGTGCAAATTGATAACGCCTTGGTCATGCAGCATCAGCGATACAAGAAATGTCATTGTCTTGGTGGTGGACCAGACGTTAACAAGTGTGTCTTCTTGCCATTCGTTGATCTTGGCTTCTTCCTTGTGTCCACCCCAAATGTCGACAACTACTTCGCCCTTGTGAATTACACAGACCGATGCACCAACATCAGTTCCAGCATCAAGTGACGTCGAGAGTGCATCGGCAACGACCTTGAACTTGTCTACGTATGTTCCCTTAATTTCAGCCATGATTTCCTTTAACGATTATTACGACGTCATGCCTTCGAGACCAACGAGGCCTCGTGCATGTTCAATCTCACCCATGTGTCGAAGGAGATGTTGATAAACCCAGCATTCCATTGCGGTGCTGACGTTGATGCCGTCTTCTCTTCCCATGCGAGCAGAGAACGTCTTGGCGACTTTCTCCGGGTACGGATAGGTGAGCACGACTCTTGAGAAGTCAGCAGTCTCAATTGAACCAA
>CAINVQ010000193.1 GCA_903854175.1 uncultured Actinomycetes bacterium
AACTTTCCTTTTTATGAAGAAGGTGTCGTGACATACAACTATGGCGTCGATTCACTGCGCTTTCCAGCGACTGCTTATCTAGAGCACCAAATGAGAGCTCGCGCGGTGCTCCTCTCCGTGACTGACAAGCCGAGTGGTTTTCTTTGCCGTATTAAAACTCTGATGGAGTTGCAGGGAATAGAGAAGCCTGCGCTTTCTTTAGAATTTCTAATTCTTTTAACTCAAACGAAAGTAAACAAATGACAGAACTGTGGCAAAAAAGTGCAGTAGAAATTTCAAAAATGGTTCGTTCAAATGAAATCTCTGCAGAAGAAGTAGCGAAGTCACACTTAGAGCGAATCGCTGAAGTGAACCCAAGACTTAATGCACTCACGATTGTTGATACTGAATCAGTGCTGCGAGCAAAAAAATTTGACCAAGGTAGTCGCCTAGGCAGGCTTGCTGGTGTTGTCTTCGCTTCAAAAATCAACGTAGACCACAAGGGGTACCCGACTGATGATGGACTGACGTTTCAGGCAGATGCGGTTGCGTTGTCCACAACTCCAGTGGTGCTTGGCCTCGAAGAGGCTGGCGGAACCATGATTGGCCGGTCAAATTCACCAGCAATGGCTCTTCGAATTCATACAGACAATGCACTGCACGGTGCAACGTTAAACCCTTTCGATAAGGAAATAACCCCTGGAGGCTCAAGTGGAGGCGCTGGCGTGGCGGTTGCAACTGGCATGTGTGCCGTTGCTCAAGGAAACGACATCGGTGGCTCGGTTCGTTGGCCAGCATTCAACTCAGGTATTACAGCTCTTCGACCAACTGTTGGACGAATGCCCACAATGAAAGCAAACACGACATCGCCACGTTTTACATTTAGTTTGTTGATGTCAACAAACGGTCCAATTGCTCGAAACATGGACGATCTATGGGCAACATTTGATGCCATGTCTGTTTATAACAGTGACGACCCGAGGGCAGTTTCATTTCCGATAGATAACTATGGACCAAAGGTCTCAAAGAAGGTTGCACTTGTCAGTAATGACGGGCACCACATGAGTTCTGAAACAAAACAAGCACTCTCAACTGCGGCGAAACACTTAATTGATGCAGGCTACGAGGTGGAGGAAGTGAATCCACCAATGCTCGAAGAAACATTCAGTATGTGGCAGCGAATTGCTGCACCCGAATTACTTCTTAACGCTGCACTCGTTGAGCAAATACCTGATCCAGGATTTGTAGCTTGGGGACGGGAACTAATGAAGAAGATGCCAGAAACAAACTTTGAACTGTACTTTAAGGCTCTCGCGGAGCGAGACATTATCTGTCGGGCATGGACTGCGTTCATGCAGGAGTATCCGCTAATGCTGATGATTACTAATGGTAATCACACCATGCCAGCGGCCTACGACACACAAGGAACGGCAGCCGTAGACGACATCTTTGAGCAAATGCGTTATCAGTTCTCACTTCCGACAACTGGTTTCCCAGTATTGCAAGCACCAATCAACGTAGGCGTAGCTAAGCCCAATGGTGTTCAACTTGTAGCTTCTTCATTCCGCGAAGATCTACTAATTCAAGCTGGAAAAGCACTCGAAGATCGTGAAGGCGTTCGCCCAGTAATAGATATCGCTTGGTGATTACTTAGTTGTTGGCTTTCCACCAACAACTGTTCCAATGACTTTGATGTCCTTAATCGTGATTGGATCAGCGCTGAGTGGGTTCTCCGCTAGCACTGTGAAGTCTGCGAACTTGCCAACTTCAATTGAACCAAGTACGTCATCACGATTCATGAGATAAGCAGATCCAAGCGTCATGGCAGTCAAGGCTTGCAAAGGAGTGATCTTTTCCGCTGTGCCAAGTTCAAAGTTGCTTCTAGTACGGCGGTTAACTGCGCACCACATAGTAAACAGCGGATTAACTGGCGTTACAGGGTGATCTGAGTGGAGTGAAATCACAACACCTGCACGAAGCGCAGATGCGGCGGCGTCCATACGGCGTGCCTTGTCTGGTCCCATAGTTTTCCTGCGGTGAGTGTCTCCCCAGTAGTAAATGTGATTAGAAAAGATATTGGCGCAAAGTCCGAGCGTTGCCATCTTCGCCATGACCGCTGAGGATGCCATTTGAAAGTGCTCCAAGCGGTGGCGATGATTGATTCGAGGAGAAGCATTCAATATTTTCTCAAATGCCCCAACCACTGTGTCAATTGCTTCATCACCATTGGCGTGTACTGCAAGTTGGAATCCAGCGTCATGATATGGAGTTAAATCCTCGACCAGCGTTGCTTCATCAAGTAGCAACTGTCCATGATCTTCGCCACCGCAGTAGCCTGGCCATTTCAATTTCCCGGTAAACCCCTGAATAGATCCATCTGAAACCCATTTAATAGGCCCAAATGTGAATCGCTCATTACTTTCTTCACGCAATTTGAGCATCAAAGGAAAAATAGTTTTCTCATCAAGGATTCGAGACATCTCTTCAACATTCGGAGAATACGTAATACGAACTGGGAAGTTTTCGTCAGAAACAACTTTTGCGTAGGTTTCAAAAGCTTTTCCCGCCGCGAAGAGCGATAGATCGCTTCCTGTCGTAACACCAACTTGGCGTAGCAGCTCGCCACCATTTCGTACAGACTTTTCTGGATCACTGGAAAGAACTCTTACTTGGTCAAAAATAAAGTCCATTGCCTTCTCATGGAACTCACCTGTTGGATTGCCGTCTTGATCTTTTATTACTCCAAGGTCGTCAGTGCTCGATGTAACACCACTTAATTCCATTTGTTTAGAGTTTGCATACGCGAGGTGACCACTGGCATTCATTACTGCAACACCTTGGGAGGTACTAACTCGATCAAGATCCTCACGTCGCAACGCACGTCCATCATGGAACGAGGGGTCAAAACCGTAACCAGAAATTGTTCCGTCAGGGAATTCTCCGGAACGCTCAATTAAACGCTCAACTACTTCTTGAATAGTTTTGCATCCCTTAGAAATAGTTCCGTCAGGGCTTGGTCGGTCATCTATGCCTGTCCAAACAAGTTTGCCCAATGCTCCATCACCGAACGTGTGTCCATGCGCCTCTATGAAGCCAGGAACAATGACTTGGTCTTTGAATCGATCATCAATCTCGAAACTTGTGTCAGAAAGGTATTCACAAATATCGGTGAATTCGCCCACATGCAGGATTCGTCCATCCCTTACAGCGACTGCGTTTGCAATCGGGCAATTATGATCTAGCGTCACAATTTCACGAGCACGATAAATGACAATTGACACAGTTTCCCCTTTGACAACTATTTAATGTAGTCGTAACCTAGGCAAACACTTAACCTATAGATAGATAGGAGAATAGACACATGGCTATTTCAGAAATGTCAGATCGGGTAACTCGGCCTTCACAGGCTCGCTCACGAATCACTTTTGATCGTATTCTTAGCGTTTCAAAAGAAATCATTGTCGAGCAGGGCATCGCAGCGCTCAATACAAATCTTGTTGCTGAGCGTG
>CAINVQ010000194.1 GCA_903854175.1 uncultured Actinomycetes bacterium
ACCAAAAGCTGCTGCGTAAACGGCGAATGATGGCCATTTGTAGATCAAATTATGAGACTGGGCAATTAGCACGAGACCATTCTCGCAGATGTAGTCAGTATTTGTGAACCAGCGACCGTTGTGATCAACCAAGAGAAAGCAGCCGTTCATGATTAGTGCCTCAGTTACCTTGACCCCCTCAACTACGGCCTTGCCGGGTGGAGCTGTATTACAGCAAATTGCCAACGGAATCGCCTCCTGGTCGCTAATTGCCTGCCTCATTGCTCTGGTTCTTGGTGCTGGCGTATGGGCAATCGGGGCTCATTTTCAGAACTCCAACCAATCAATGGCTGGTCGCAGAGCAGTCGTGACCGCGATTGGCGCTGCCGTACTTATTGGTGCTGCCCCACAGCTAATTAACTTCTTCTTTTCAACTGGCCTCAGCGTCAAATAATGGGAGGCGTTCTTTGCTTCGTTTCGATTACGAGTTGTGTCGCAAAAAATGTAGCGAAATCAACACTTGGCGACCTATTTGATGCACTTACTGCATGGGTTCTTTCAAGCGTTGAGTGGTTTATCAATGGAGTTGGTGGCGTTCTACTAAGTGCCAGTGAACCCGCAACCGTTGTTCGTTCTGCAACTCCAGAATTTCAAACATTGATAAAGATTGCACCGATACTTTTGTTAGTTGGACTATTAGTTGGAACATTAGAGTCGTTGCGACATGGTGAAAGCTCAACTCTTTGGCGATTGTATTTAGGTGTCGCACCAGCATGCGTTCTTGCGATTTATATTGCGCTTCCTGCAGCAAAATTATTTCTTGAAGCCGTTGATCAAGTTTCAATTTCGGCGGCAGGACCAGTAGAAAAACATCTATCAATATTGATTGGTGCTTTTAGTGGTGCGAATACTGGTGTTCCCGGGTTAGGAATATTTATTCTCTCAACCACCGTGGTCATCGGCGCATTTTTTCTTTGGTGTGAACTTATTGTTCGAACAGTATCTCTTTCATTGCTCCTCGTGCTTGTCCCAATTGTTGTTCCACTATGTACATTTCCAGCATTACGAAAACTTGGTTGGCGTTTGTTTGAGACTTTTGCAGCGATAGCCGTAAGCAAGGTGCTTATTGTCATCGCCCTAACACTCGGTCTTGGGGAACTTCAAGGTAATTCTGTCTCACAAATAATTACAGGAGCCGTAACCCTGATACTTGCGACCTTTACGCCGTTTGTGCTTCTACGTCTAATTCCGTTTATTGAACAGTCAGCACTTCACAGCTTGCAAGGAACAAGACAGCACTTTATGCAAGGAGGCAAATTTACAATGCAACCAGTACAGGCAGTTCGCCAAATGATGGAGCCAAATGTGGAAAGTCCCGGTCCACCGTTACGAAGAGAAGACCTCGGTTTTCCAATGTCACATTCCACAGGGAATTTTTCTATGCCCGCACCAAGAGATTTCGACTTGGAACAGGAAAAGTTGCGAAATGACGAATGAAATTCTCAGGATTGGCTTGAGTGACTCTCAGACCCGTTGGATTGGCATTCGCAAACACCAAGCGGCCTTAGCCCTTTCGGGAGTACTTTTCTCTGGTGATTGGCTACTACGGAGAAATAGTTCTTATGCGGAGCTCGCTATTGGGGCCATACTCTTAGTCAACTCAATACCAGCATCTGATGGTCTGACAATATTTGAATGGTTGTGTGAAGGAGTCAAGTTTGCAGTTAGAGGCGAGTGGAGCCGGATTGAGCTTTCTACGAATGATGATTTCATTGAAATAAAGACATCTGGAATTTCCAAATTCATCTGCTGCTCACTTTCGCACCGTGGATGTCTTGACCTATCAGGAGAAGACCTTGCTCTTTCGGATCACCTCGCAACTTTCACTAATTCCCTCGCTCTTAGCGAAACAACATCTCATATCTCACAACATGTACTCTGCGGAAAAATCGCAAACCAGGCTTTTCTTTGTATTCCATCGACCAGCGCGATTCCGTCGGGCTGGGGTAAAGACAACAAGTTGGTTCATGAACTCGTAGATTTCGATTCATATTTCGATGTTTTAGAGCGCTGGAGATATGTCAGAACTAAAAATGAAGTAATTCATATTCTTCGTGTTACCGATTTTTCACAAGCTCCTTCAAATACATCTTTACTGGAGCGTTTACAAGTTTCAAACGAGAATATTCAACTTTCAGTGCACTACGACGTTCTCACAACACAGAGATCTCAAAAACTCTCGTCACGAGCAGTTCACCGAATTAGCAGTGACAATGACTTAATCCAAGAAGCTGGATTTAGAAGAACTGCGCAAGCAAATCGCTCGCTGGATCGACTCAGACAGCGAGAACTACTGGTAGCT
>CAINVQ010000195.1 GCA_903854175.1 uncultured Actinomycetes bacterium
CTCAGACGTTAAGCCTTCATCGCTACTAGAAGTACGTAACGCAGTTATGAACTTCCCACTTCGTTCCCGTGGGGTTTTCAATCGCCAGCATGAATTCGTTTCAGCCGTGTCGAATGTAAGTTTTGATGTCGCTCAAGGTGAAACCTTCGGCCTCGTGGGAGAGTCAGGTTGCGGAAAAACAACTCTCGGACGACTCATTGTTGGTCTTGAAGAAGCAAATAGTGGAACAATTACTTTCAGCGGTGTTGACACAACGCTTAAGGGCAAACAGGCATCAAAAGAACTCGCTCGTGCCAGACAAATGATGTTCCAAGACCCTTACGCCTCGCTGGACCCACGAAAGAGGGTTCTGGAGATTATCGCTGAGCCTCTCGAAATTCAAAATGTTGGATCAAGAAATAGTCGATATCAAAAAGTTGCAGAACTACTCAACGAGGTTGGGCTCTCACCAGATGTCGCAGAGCGCTATCCACACGAATTTTCTGGTGGTCAGCGCCAACGTATTGGCCTTGCCCGCGCACTTGCCGTTCGACCCAAATTGGTAATCACTGACGAGCCAGTTTCAGCACTCGACGTCTCAGTGCAAGCTCAGATTCTTAACTTGATGCAAGACCTCAGCAAGCAGCACAACCTTTCTTATATCCTCATCAGTCACGACCTTGCTGTTGTTCGCTACATTTCTGATCGAATTGGTGTTATGTATCTTGGAAAGCTCGTAGAAGTTGGGCCATCAAACGATGTCCTCGCTAATCCGGCACACCATTACACGCAGGCACTAATCGATTCTGTGCCCATTGCAAATGTAAAAATTGCCCGTGAACGCAAGAAAATCCAAGTTCGCGGTGAACTACCTAGTTCTATCAACCCACCATCAGGGTGTCGTTTCCGAACACGATGTCCCATGGCATCAGATATTTGTACGAATGAAGAGCCGCCATATACACAGGTTTCACCTGGGCATGTTGTTGCTTGCCACTTCCCACTTCGAAGTACTACTTCAATCGCCACTAACTAGCTATTTCAGTAGTCCTAGCAATGCAAGTTCATCGAACTTTGTCTTCGCCAAAAGCTGCTTCCAGCCAGCCACTCTTGCAAGTACGCCAGACGTTGTGCTCGCCTGACCTACTGCTAGGTAAAACTTTTGGAGAGAGACAATATCGCCCTGATAGAGGCCGTAGGTATAGAACGAGGCGTCTGGATACAAACTTGGTGCCAGGTAGGACGCAATTTTTGCTTGATCACTTAGAGCAGCAGCAGCAGCAGCGTTAACACACTCCACGTTCTTGCAACTCTTTAAGTCAATTGAGAACTTGCTTGCAATAGCAACTGTTGACGAGTAAGAGTCTGTGAGATTTGCGCGTGCCGACACACTGCTTGGAATCGCAGTCGCGGCTGTGCGCTTGTTGGCGTTGGAGTAAGCCATGGTCACAACGACAATAAGTGCCACCAAAAGAATCATCGCAATTTTTGGTGTTCTACGCTGAGCGAATCTGCTTATCTTTGGTTCGTTTTCGTACCTATATGACATATGTAGACAATACCAGCCGTTGATTCCTGAGTTAGGTGAGAGTTAGCTATTACTTGCCTTTGTATGTAGGCAAGTTCCAAGTGACACGGTGGTGCGGAGTGGTTCCTAATTCACTGAGAGCCTTGAGGTGTGTTGGTGCTCCGTAGCCCTTATTCCCGTCCCATCCGTAATCGGGAAAGTCAGAACTTAGTTGCGTCATGTACGCATCTCTTGCCACCTTTGCGAGTACAGATGCCCCGGCAATGGATGCACACTTTTGATCACCTTTAACAATCGTGGTGTGCGCAAGTTCTGAGAAACGAAGTTCCGGCGGCGGTGAGCTTCCGAACTTCACATTGAGGGGTGCATCGAGCAAGTTAAATGAGCCGTCAATAAGTGCGAATGTTGGAAGCACTGACAAGCCTTCGATTGCTCTTGTCGCTGCGACCGCGAGTGCAAGACGAAGTCCCCACTCATCAATTTCAACTGATGTAACGGAACCAAGCGACCAGTCACTCGCCCACTGCTTGATTGGAACCTGCAGCCCCTCGCGGCGAAGTACCGTTAGTAATTTCGAGTCAGTGAGCGCTGGTGGAGGGTCAAGAATTTCACGTAGAACTACTGCACCCACAGTGAGCGGGCCAGCGAGCGCTCCTCTGCCAACTTCGTCGAGGCCAACGACAATTTCACCTCGTGCAATAAGCGGCCTTTCAAAGGCAAGTAGATCGTTCGTTTTAGCAGTCATAAGTATCTGGGTACGTAGAGAGTGTCTAGCATTAATCAATGACCTACGACGCGTTCTTAGTGCCACTGAAGCAGTTTGACCTGGCTAAAGACCGACTGCGCAAAGACTC
>CAINVQ010000196.1 GCA_903854175.1 uncultured Actinomycetes bacterium
GTACTGAGACCAAGCATTGTTGATCCGGCACCAGACCAGCATGAGCCAACAGCGCCTGCATCACGAAGGGTTTTGAGCAACGGGGCTGCAAAAGGAAGTAGCGGCATGCGGTACGGCTGGTGAAGATAGTCATCCATTGCTGAAGGAACAAAGTCTTGATGATTTGCTAGACCTGCAATTAGAAGTCCAAGTGAATTCAAGTTATGTACCGCATCAGAAAAAGGAACTTGGCTCGGCAAAACACGACGAGCATCAGCTGTAGCTAATTCCTCATCTGGAATAACAACAACGAATCGCCATTCATCATCAAGCTGTAGTGGGCGAGCAATAATTGAACCGTCTTTTTCAACGTTTGCAACAACCAGCCCTCCAAGTAGCGAAGCGGCGGCATTTTCAGCATGTCCATCAATTTTGGTTGCTATACCTAAAACATCGTTTGACCCAGCTGCTGAAGCAGCAGCAAGAGCAAGAGATGCTGAGGATCCGAGACCTCTAGAAAGAGGAATTCCGGACTTTACGTGCATCTTGTAGTTGGAGTGACCAAGCACTTGCGTCGCAATTTTGGCGGCCATGTGGTTCTCATCATCAAAGAGCCCAGCACCGTAGCCTTCGGAGCTAATCGAGAAAGAATCACTTTCCTCAATTGAAACTTCGATGTAGAGCTCTAACGCAACGGCGAGCGCGTCGAAGCCGGGACCAAGGTTGGCTGATGAGGCTGGAACACGAGCAATCATGTAACTAGCGTAGGCGTTGCCAGAGCGTAAGTGGAGTTGCACTCTTTTGGGCAACAACCGCAATCCGGTACTTCTTTGCACCATTCGCTACAAGCCACCCAACGATCTGGCCTTTGTGAATCCTTGAAGTTATGTGCTTAGGGACAATGCTGAGAGAGAGGCTGGGGGAAACAGAAGACCAGGATATTTGAGTTTTTCTTGCCACAGCAATCGATGTTGAGTTGCTTCCCCACCCAATTCGCCCCAGAGAAGTTGCTTTGGTAAATGTATAGTGAGCATCCTGAGCGATTGATGAGGTAACTGATTTCTCAAGTGTTAAAGCCGCATCACCGGCATTTCGCAGAATGTTTCCACCCTGCATGCCAAGTACAACCGCATATGCAATTTCAGGCTTTCCATTCACCATGAACGTAACTGCCATTGCATCACAGCCACCTGCTTCTAATGTTCGCCCTGACTTAACTCCTATTACGTCATTGGTGCCAACATACGGCGTAAAGGAATTGACCTCGCCCGCAACGGGGAGAACAACACTTGGTTGAATGACAATTGAACGCACCAATGGTGAGCGCATCAGTAAAGCTGCGAGCTGCACTTGATCCTGTGCAGTTGATACTGATCCGGGCAGATAGCCCGATGGATCTACGTAGTGAGTATTTATGAGACCAATGCGTGAAGCTGCATCATTCATCTCAGTAACAAAATCTGAAACTGATCCAAACGTCATAGTTGCGAGCAGAGCTGCATAATTATTTGATGATGGGACCAGTAGGCCATTCAAAAGATCCCGTTCACAGATTTTTTCACCTACCGTCACATGGGCATTTGATTCCCCTTGCGACTTCATAGATAAATACGTTGACACGTCCTCTGCAGAAATTACAACGCATGGTCCATTGTCTTCAGAATTCTTCGCAGGAAAATTCAGTGGAAGTTTTTCCAAAACTACGTATGCAGTCATCATCTTTGTAATGCTGGCAATAGGGCGAACAAAATCATTGTTTGATTTGAGTAGTCCCAGCGATGGGACACTTATTGCTGAACTTGCAACACTTGGCCACACATAGTTAATTTGTGAGGAAGCTGGAGGTGCCGTTACATAGGTCAATGCATGTGTAACTTTTGCCGGCTTGTGTAGTAGCGGTAACTGCATTGCAACAATAAGAGCCAAAGCAATTGAAATGCCTATAACAACTGAAATAAATCGAGTGAAAATGCCACTTAGGGCTGGATGCTTAATTGACACGATTTAGAGTGATGTTTTCTCGTCGTACTGTTCTTGAGTCATCAGCACTCGACGTGCTTTAGAGCCATCTCCAGCAGCAACAATTCCTTCTTCTTCCAACTGGTCCATCAATCGCCCGGCACGGGCAAACCCCACACGAAGCTTTCGCTGCAGCATTGATGTTGAACCCTGCTGCGTTGAAAGAACCAAACGACGTGCTTCATGAAGAACCAAGTCATCGTCATCGCTCGCAGATGCGTTTAATGATCCATTTCCAGTACGGCCAATTGGGATGTCTTGAGCAATGATTGTTTCAGCACGCCCACCTTGTGCTTTCCAATTTTCAACAATCTTTCGAACTTCATCTTCCGATACCCAAGGAGATTGGAGACGGCGAGCAATATTGCTTGACGCAGTAACGAGGAGCATGTCTCCCTTGCCAATAAGACGCTCTGCCCCACCCTGGTCAAGGATCACTCGACTGTCGGCAAGAGAAGAAACGGCAAAGGCCATTCGACTTGGAACGTTGGCTTTGATTACACCAGTAATTACGTCAACACTTGGACGTTGCGTTGCAAGGACCAAGTGAATACCAACAGCTCGGGCCATCTGGGCAATTCGAACGACCGACTCTTCTACGTCACGTGCCGCCACCATCATGAGGTCATTGAGCTCATCAACAACAATCACTATGTA
>CAINVQ010000197.1 GCA_903854175.1 uncultured Actinomycetes bacterium
CGTGGCCCAGGTTGCGCGCTTCACGTACTTTCAATGGACACTGGTGAAAGTTACATTCCACTAAAGCCAGAAGTTTGCTGGCAGCTTCCACTTCATCGTGACGATGACACCATGGACAACGGTTGGATCATGACTCGCATTGCTCAGTGGGACCGCAGTCACTGGGGTGAAGGTGGCGATGATTTCCACTGGTGGTGCACCGCAGATGATCTTGCCTTCGTAGGAAAAACTCGCGTCGTTGATTCAATGGCCGAAGAGCTTGCAGCAATGGTTGGAAAAGATGTCTACGCAAAAGTATTGGCGTATATGAATGACCGTGCAGCAAAACCTAAGGGCACGTTCCTACCCCACCCAGTTCTTCGAAAGAAGAATTAGCCCTCAGCTGCTAGAGGATCTTCTTCATTGAAAGAAGGTCGTGGAAGCGATCCGAGAATTTCGTCATAACGATCTTCTTCAGCTAGACACCACTCAGCGTGGATATCTTCAGGTGCTGAACCACATTCGTCGCACGTAGTTGCACGAGGTCCGGTGGACTGCTTTAGTTCGCGAGCCTCAACAAAACGGCGGTGGCGTCCTTTTTTCACAACAACTCCTCACTGGTTACGGGCCATATCTGGCGGTAACCGCGGTGCAGCGCCAACTACACCGAGAAACCATGATACCAACTGCAAGACCGCCTCAAACCCGTAGCATGCAAAGTATGAGTGATGCCTTTAATCCCAACGACATGATCCTTCGATTCCGTGAAAGGGCTGAGGCAGTGCGCAAGCGCGGGCTCCCCCCAGTCGAAGGTGCCGAACGACAAATGTTCATGGATGCTGCGAAGCTTGACTTTCAGGATTACGCAATGTTGGGAGATGCAGTTGCAACTCTGGAAGACGGAGTCTTGCGACTCGAGATAGATCTACGTCCGCAGAGTTAAGGAAGTTTGCCCGTTGCAACAGTGATACGCACAGTTGCCGCACTGAGAGTTGCCAGACCCTTCGTGAGCAATGACACTGCTTCTGCTCGTAGCTGCGGATTCATTCCAGCTTTGTAACACTGGTTCGCTCCGCCGCCCAAATTCGTATACGCGCTCGAAAGCAGATTGGTCGACTGAGAATCTGGAGTTGGAAGAGAAGCATTCGCAGACTGCACGTCGGTTAAAAAGACACCGCAGACTGTGTGCAGGTCATTAACGCCAAAAGCTGGATCTCCAAGATCCTTAATCGAAACTTTTGCATCGTGCACCAACAACTTCAGATTCGTTGAGAAATTACTTTGCTTCACCCAGTCACTCATTGCCGAGTTAAGGCTTATAGTTCCGCACCCGCTAAGCACAACACCGCAGAACAGAAGAGCGATGATTCGCTTCATCACGCAATAACAATGAGATGCATTTGCTTGCGTCCACGACGTACAACCATGTAACGGTCATGAAGGACACTCTTGGCATCAACAGGCAACGCAGCATCAACGCGAAGATTATTTATGTAGACGCCACCTTGCTCGAGGAAACGACGAGCTTCACCCTTCGAACTTGCGAGTTCGCAGCGAACCAGTAGATCAATGACATCGATTCCTGCAGCAATCTCTGCTCGACTCATCTTTGAAGATGGTGCGTCAGAAACAACTTGCAGCAGTGTCTTTTCATCGAGAGTTGCAATCTCTTCACTAAAGAGTGCTTCGCCAGCTCGCTCGGCATTCTTCGCTGCGTCTTCGCCGTGCACTAGTCCAACAACTTCATTGGCGAGCCTGCGCTGGGCGCTGCGCTCTTGAGGGGCTGTCTTAATTGCGTCATCAAGGCTACTGATTGTGTCGTGATCAAGGAATGTGAAATACCTCAACAGCAATGGTGTTGTTGCATCATCAGCGTTTAAGAGGTACTGGTGCATCTGGAATGGTGATGTGCGCTCAGCGTCGAGCCAAATGTTTTCGCCAGATTCAGTTTTTCCGAACTTCGTGCCATCTGCCTTAAGTAGCAATGGCGAGGTAATACCGGCGCCAGAAGACTTACCAGTAATTTTTCGAATGAGTTCAGTACCCATGGTGATGTTTCCCCATTGATCTGATCCACCTAATTGCACAGTGCAGTCATGGTCAACGTTGAGTCGAAGAAAGTCATAGGCCTGTAGCAACATGTACGTGAATTCAGTAAATGAAATACCAACGTCATCACGATCGAGCCTTGACTTCACAGAATCTTTAGCAATCATCTGATTTACGGTGAAGTGCTTACCAGTGTCACGGAGGAACTCCGTGAGTGAAATCTTGGTGAGCCAGTCGGCATTGTTAAGAAGTAGTCCTTGAGCTTTTCCAGCGCTTGGGCTGAAATCAAGGAAGCGTGACAACTGACCACGAATACCATCAATATTTTCTTGCAATTGATCGTCAGTAAGAAGAGGACGTTCTACGGCTTTAAAACTTGGGTCACCAATAAGGCCAGTTCCGCCACCTGCTAGTGCGATAGGTCGGTTTCCTGCTTGCTGGAGACGACGAAGGTTGAGAATTTGAATGAGGCTACCCAAGTGAAGAGATGCAGCAGTTGGGTCAAAGCCAATGTATGCGGTGACGCCGCCTTTGGAGAGTCGGTCTAGAACTGCATCATCAGTCACCTGATGGACTAGTCCGCGAAACTTCCAGTCGTCACGAATATTCATAGATACATACTAGGAGTAGGGCTCTGCAGAACTTGAACCACGTTGTATTTAAATGATTAGAGAAGCGAGCTTGAAGCCGGTAAATGCACCTGAAGCCAAAGTACAAAGGAATGCCAGACACCACTGATTTCAGCGAGTCCTATCAATATAAGGACAGCACCACCAATTTGGCCAATAATTTTGGCATTGCGACGAAGCCACGTTGAAGCACCCGCCATCCATTCTGTTGCGAGTGCCGCAACTACAAAAGGAAGCCCAAGTCCGAGGCAGTAGACAAACGCGAGCACTGAGCCCCTGAATGCAGTGGCGCCACTTGATGACGCCGCAAGGCCAAGGATCGAACCAAGTGTTGGTCCAATGCATGGTGTCCAACCGAGAGCAAACGTAAACCCTAGAAGAGCAGCCCCCGCAATAGATGCCCGTGGAAGGAAGTGGATCTTTCGCTCACGTTGTAAAAAGCTCGATGGCCACCACCCTGCGAAAAACATTCCAAGAAGTACCGTTACAGCACCAAAAAGAACTTCGAAGATTCTTTGGTTATTACGAAGCTGCACACCAAGTTGCCCGAACAATGCTCCGAGGCTGACAAAAACAACTGCGAATCCAAATACGAATGCCAAAGAACCAACGACAGCTCTCCCACGACCACTGGCTTTAGTGACTGTTCCAGTTGCTCCACCTAGAAACGCTAGGTAACCCGGCAGAAGTGGCAGTACACACGGCGAAACAAAAGAAATAAGTCCCGCCGCAAAAGCGAATGGCATCGCAGCAACTATCGAGCTTGGGAGTGTGGCTAACAAACTAAGTCCTCAATGAGATCAGCAACTTCCTTGTTCCACTGCTCGTGTGCAAGGACGTTGACTGTGCGGTCTGGAACATGAGCCACGACAATGCTTAGTCCCTTGCGTTTAAGTCCTGAAGTGATTGCATCATCGAGTTCCTCGAGTGAACGTGCATCTACCCCACTATGACCAAACGAGTCTGCAATCTTTGCCAAATCGTGATTTCGTGGTGTACCGAAAAGTTTTTCGAAATCATTTTCAGGTAGCACTTGTGCCTGGGAAAGAAAATTAAAGATTCCTCCACCTCGATTATTTGAGATCACCAGAACACAGGTTGTTTTCTCATCGCCTGTTCCATCAACAAGAGCAGATACATCGTGCAGCATTGTTATGTCGCCAATGTACCCAATCGCACTTGATCCACTGGCCACTCCAAGGACTGTAGAAACGACACCGTCAATGCCGTTGACACCGCGGTTAGAGAAGGTCGGACTTGTTCGCGGCTCAGACCACCACTCCACATCTCGAACGGGCATAGAAGAACCAACAACGATCGCAGCCTTGCTCTCATTTGCGTGATGAACTACACGACGAGCAACGAGGGGTTCACTCAGCAACGCAGAAGGTGTTTCAGAAATGCGTAGCCAGTCCCCAACTCGACGTGAGGCCTCTTGCCACAGTTCTAGAAATTCTGCATCGAACTGTCCACCTGATGATGGAATGAAGTCAAGATGTTTCGCAACGATTCTGTCTGGATCCGCAACAAACCTCTCACCGAATGACCAGACTGGAACATTCCAGTTACGAAGCACTTCACCGAGAACTTTTGACGATGGAACTCCACCAACGCGAATCACGATGTCCGGCTTCGCCTTTTCAATGAAGTGCTCAGCTCTAAGCAGTGGATCAAAGTAACTCAACGTATCTGGTGCGCTCACATCACCAATAACAACCCAACCCTGAGCTTTCAGGTGTGGAACATGTTGAGCGCTTCCAGCACCAACAACGCATAAAACTTTTTGAGGATCAATTGTTGAGCTTGGCAATGAAGTCACAACTTTTTCAGTCCTGACGATTAGTTCTGGTAGTTCAAGTGGACTCGCAACAAGTGGTTCAATAAATGCAAGATTCATCTGCACTGGTCCCGCATTATTTCCGAGTGTCGAGTTAAATGCTTTTTGCGCAGTTGCACGCCATGATGACATTGTCTCTTGTTTAGCGACACCTGGTTCGACAAAATCACGGACCATATCGCCAAAGAGTTTGTGCTGATTAATGGTCTGTGGTGCTCCAACTCCGTGGAGCTCTGGAGGACGATCAGCAGTTAGGACAAGGAGGGGCACGAATGCTTGATCAGCTTCAGCAACACAGGCGTGAAGTTCTGCGGCAGCAGTACCACTCGTGACAATTATTGCTACTGGCTGCTGTGTAACGAGTGCTCTTCCAATTGCGAAGAATCCAGCGCTTCTCTCGTCAATTCGTACGTGGAGAGTGAGTTCTTTTCGATTACTAGCAGCAAGAGCCAATGGCGTTGAGCGTGATCCAGGACAGATAACCACGTCACGAAGACCCATGGCAATCCACTCATCGAACAAAGTTGCACAGAACGTCGCTTGAAGGACGCTCGTTGTCGGTACGCTTTGTTGCAATGTCACTCCTAAGTATCCAGAAATCAGGCTCCGGGGAACCAATCCTCTGGTTGCACGGATTTACCCAAACGAGGGACTCCGCACATATCTTTAGGTACATTCTGGCAGGAACTAACGAAG
>CAINVQ010000198.1 GCA_903854175.1 uncultured Actinomycetes bacterium
AAAGACCAATGATCCCCGGGCCACCATGTGTTCCAACTACTGGGCCAATGTCAGTGACAAGGAGAGGGAATTCGGTAGAAATGTCACTCACAAGATTCTGTAGTGCGCCAACGTCTTCTGATGCTCCGTGCACGAGAGCCAGGCGACGAAGTGGTGCATTCTTTCTCGCCACTTCAGCGATTGCGCTTAGGGCCTTAGCTTTTGTGCGCTGACGTCCCGCCTCAGCGATAATGCCATCTTTTAGCTCGAGTAGTGGCTTAATGGAAAGAACTTGTCCCATGAGTGCTTTGGCCCCGCCAACACGTCCACCTTTTTGAAGGTGCTCGAGTGTGTCGAGCATGGCAACGACGCCAGACCTTTGCACTAGTTCAAGAGCCTTCTTCTCAAGCTCGTCGAGTGAGGCTCCTGTTTTTGCGAGCTCAGCAAGTTCAATAGCGAGAAGACCTTGGGCCATTGACACGGCGAGTGAATCGACAACGCGAACAGATATTTTCCCTGCAACTGCGTCAGCGGCAAGTGAAGCAGATTGATGTGTTGCACTTAGAGCGGCGGAGAGAGCAATGACCAAGACCCCATCGCAGCCGTCGCTGAGTGCGCGTTCGTACGCAACTTGAAAGGCTCCTGGTGACGGGGCTGCAGTTTCAGGAAGCGTCTTTGAAGCTTTGCACTTCGCCCAAAATTCGTCTGGTGTGAGATCAACACGGTCCGTGAACTCATCATCGCCAAACCTGATGCTTAGTGAAACGACATCAATGTTTAGTTTTTCTGCGATGTCGTGTGGAAGATCACACGCACTGTCAGTAACGATTCGTACATTTGCCATAGTGCTCCTTTAGAACTTGTTTAGCCTTGCACCTTTTTTGGTGTTTCGCACTGCACTTCGCTGCCAAACAACCAGAAAGGTTAAATAGGTGAGAATTCCAAGCAGAGCGCTGCCACCGAATCGAGTCAAAAGCCCAAATCCGCTTCCAGAAGTTGACGATGCGTACGCAACTGCAATCACAAACCCACTCGCCACTGACGCCAAAACACTTCGCAGTACGTGCTTGGACCAAAGGGTCGCACTGATGTTTACCTGGTGCCTAGTCAGATTCGCCAGTGCCACCAAGGCAACTGCAGTGTAGGAAATAGACACACTGGCACAAAGCCCCGACATTGAGTGTTGTCCAATGGCGATGGCCAAAATTATGGTCAAGCCGTTTTGTAATACGTAGAGATAAAAGACTTCTCGGGCACGCTGCATTGCTTGGAGACCTCGAACACAGAGCTGGAACACCGTAAACCCAGGTAGGCCAGCTCCAAGCACCGCAAGCACTGAGCCTGCGAGCAGACGGTGCTCGGCGTGCACATGGTTAAGCAGCACACCAACGAGAGGTTGTGACAACAAGACAAGCCCCACGGTGCAGGGGACAATTATGACGAGTGATTGACGAAGTCCGAACCTAAGGCGTTCTCCAAAGGCTGCGAAGTCTTGCTCGGTTGCGAGTTTTGATAATTGCGGGGTAAGTGCAGAGAGAACTGAAACAACAATCACTGCGTACGGCATTTGCATGAATGACCAGCCGTACGTGTACGCACTTACTGGCCCTCCACCACCAATTGCGAACGCGAACGCCAGCACAATGTAGAGCGACAATTGATTTGCGACAATGACGAGCATTGTCCAGCTACCAAGTCGACCAATTGTTCGCACTGCAGGATCACGGAAGTTGAGGTTGAACGTCAATCTTCCTAGATCACTCTTTGAAAGCGAGGGAAGTAAGAACAAGAACTGCACCAGAACACCAGCAGTTGTTCCAAGTCCCAACCATAAAAGATGTCCAGATCCGTTAAGTGAGGAGAGTGATGGGGTTGGATCAACTAAATGGAACCAAATAAGAACTGCAATACAAACAATGTTGTTAGCAATTGGTACCCACGAACCAGGAGCAAATTTATTTCGGATGTTTAAGAGTGCTGTTGCGATTCCAATTACACCGTAGAAAAATATTTGTGGAACAAACCATCGAAGCAGTGATGTTGCGAGTGCTCGCTGCTCGTGAAGAGTAGCAATGTGTGAAGCACCGTGGGGATGGTTGAGTGCGGTGAAGCCGTTAATAATCCATGGTGCGAATATCCACGTAAGCAGTGATGCAAAAAACAGAATTACGAGTGATCCCGTAATCACACTCGAGATTGATCGCCATGCTTTTCTCTCACCATCAAGCGTTAAGCGCTCAATAAATACAGGGATAAATGTTGCACTGGCAATACCACCGAGCACGAGGTCAAAGAGCATATTTGGAACGGTGTTTGCGAGGTTAAACGCATCTGCAATTGGTGTAAAACCGAGTACCCACGCAAGCACCAAAACTCTTAGTAGCCCCGTGAGCCTCGAGACGAGAGTTCCCGTCGCCATCGAAAAAACACGAGAACTATGAGTTGATATTCGACTCATTAGGGGCGCTCTTTACGTCGCTTGATACTTGTTCTAACCCACCAGAGGGCAAGAACAAAGAGCGATCCAAACGAAAGCACATAACCAACAATTGAAGTTCCTGCAATGCGCACTTGCATGGCACTACGTGCAAGAACAACATGTCCATCTGGGGTTGTTACTACTACTCGCAACGTAAGGTTCCCATTTCGAGGGTTGGTGACCGGAACGCGAAGTGATTTTGTTGAAGAGTCAAGAGAGGTGACAATGTTTGCACCCTTTGGGAAGGTGAGTTGATTTGTGACTAGATGAACTACGGCTGTCATTGTGTAGTTCGCTTTACTCAGCAAGGTAATTGGAAGTGATGTTCCAGTTCCAGCCAAAGTAATGGTGCTTGGATTAACTGAGAATTTTCGCAGCTCTGCACTCAGTACATTTCGTGCAGCATCAATTGCGTCCTGTCGCTGTGAGGGAGTCCCAGAGATTTCTGACTGTGCGACGTCGGTACAGAGTTGACTACTCAGCGTTACAGAACCCACCCCCTGGTTAAAAGAAGTGATGTCATTTATTAGAGCATTGAGCGTGAGAACATTGCGCGCGCTCCATGTTGAAACTGGTGCATTAACCATTGTTCGTGTGTTTGGCGAGCCGTTGCTGCCAATGGCTTTTGAATCAAACATAGGAGCGAGTGGGCTCGCAGTTACAAATGGATTGTGACTGAGGCCCGACAGGAAGTTGTCAATAAATTTCGCTCCCGTTTTACTTACGGTGGTCATTGCAACAACACTTCGCTTAGTAGTAAGCCCAGGCGCTTCAAAGTGAAGAAAGCCAAGTACTCCAAGGGCTAGCGCAGCTCTGCGCCCTGGTTCAATAGCCGTGTTGCTCATGATCTGAGAGAGAGGTTCATCAATGCTCATTGCGTTCAGCGTGCTTGCACCCTGAACGTGAAATGGTGAGCCCCAGTGCAGAGAGTTTGAAGGTGCATAACTGAGTGCTGTTTCTGGAAACACAACGTTCGACACACCAATTCCTGCGAGTGCATCAAGCGTTGCGACAGAAGGAATTGTGCTCAGAAGCACTGGGCTTTCAAGAGATTTACCAGTGAGAGAGTGAACCAATGACTTTGAAAAGTCAAGCTGGTTACTTGCTTGTGCGGTAAAACCATTCGCCACAAGACCGCCAAAGTCAATGTTTCCTGGAGGGGCAGAAATTATTGAGTGATCTTGGCTCTGTGTTGCTGACTTAAACGACGCAAGAAACTTTGGGGCCACGAGCGCTGCTTTTGTGAATGTTTGGTAATCAGCCCCAAGCGTTACTGCCACTTTTGGATATTTAGAAAAGACAGACAGCGCCTTGGTGGCCTGTGAAGGATTGACAAGTGATGTTGCGTTCATGCTTTCTATCCAGTTGAACTGAAGAGGATGCAAAACTTTTGTAGATCGAATTGCAAGTAGTGACCACTCAGTTTTGCCACGTGCTGTGCTGTAACTGATTGGATAGACCCCATCACAAGATGCTGCTTTACACGCAAGATGAAGACGAGCAGATTTTGTAGAACACTCACCAACTGTTTTCACATTGTTTGCCTGTGTACTCAGCTCAACGTTAAATGTTGAAGTGCCGCCCTTTGAACAAAGATTTGTAGCTGCGATTGGCGCTTGGGTAGTTCCAACGCCAGTTACTAGTGGGGCTATTTGTGAGCGTTGAAAAATTCGTGGATACATCTTTAATGAAACTGTTGTGTTTGTCTGGCTGAGCTCGATGTTGAAGTGAGCTGCTCCGTTGGGTGACAGTGAGGCAACGCTGTCTTGGTGGATAACGCTGAACGACGGGGTCGCCAGGGCCTGCGTGGCCGTAGGCCACGCCACCGCCGCGAGGCTGAGGAGTACGACGCAGAGCGCCCGCCACCAGGTCGAAAATCGGTGGAACATTGCATTACTAGGCTACCTTCGCCCAACGCTCTTGCACGGCGCCTACTACCCTTCATTCACAGTGAATTCTTTTGAACAAGTCCATGAGCGCCTAAATGAACTGGCGAGGCTTTCGGGCCCTCTAGCTCGCGCCTTTAATGACGCGGGGTTCTCCCTCTACGCCGTAGGGGGATCAGTACGTGACTGTGTTCTAGGGATAGAACGTCGTGAAGACTTTGAGATTGACTTCACAACCAATGCACGCCCTGATGACATTGCCCGGCTTATGGAGCCCCTCTGCACTGGGTTGTGGGAACAAGGTCGTGCCTTTGGCACCATTGGAGGCATTCTCAAAGAAGGTGGATTCAAAACTGAGATTACGACGTTTCGTTCTGAAGCCTACGTTGACCATTCTCGAAAGCCTTCCGTTGAGTGGGGCGACTCACTTGAATCTGACTTAAGCCGTCGTGACTTCACCATCAACGCGCTTGCACTTGACGTAATTGCGCTGTGTAATGAAACCCCAGAAGTGCAGACACTCTTTGACTTCTTTAATGGATTCAACGATCTTCACGACCGAGTACTTCGTGCACCAATTGATCCAGAAATTCTATTTAGCGATGACCCACTTCGTATGCTTCGTGCTGCTCGATTTGCATCAAGATTTAACTTAAGCATTGACCCCGATGTTGAAGCTGCGGCTAAAAAAATGGCAGAAAAGATTTCAATAGTTTCTGCTGAGCGAATTCGAAATGAAATTGACTTGCTGATGATGACTGAACAGCCCTCCCTGGGTCTCGACTTCATTGTGCGCACTGGGCTTGCAGATCATTTCTTTCCAGAACTACCAAAGCTGCAATTAGAACAAGATCCAATTCATCACCACAAGGATGTTTTAAAACACACGTGGGCGGTTGTAGATAAAACATCACCGAAGCTCAGTCTTCGCCTAGCTGCTCTGTATCACGACATTGGAAAACCAAACACTCGAGACATTACGAGCGAAGGTGTCACGTTTCGGTTCCACGAAGTTGTTGGTGCAAAAATGACACGCAAGCGAATGCTCGCACTGAAATATTCTCAAGAAATGATTGACGATGTCTCAATGCTCGTAGAACTACATCTTCGTTTCCATACCTACAAAATGGGTTGGAGTGATAAGGCAGTTCGTCGTTATGTTCGAGACGCTGGGCACTTGCTTGATGAACTAAATGAACTCACGCGATGTGACTGCACAACGCGCAATGCACGTAAAGCACAAACACTGGCACTGCGCATGGATGAACTCGAAGTTCGTATTGCAGAACTACGCGAACTAGAAGATCTAAATCAACTTCGCCCCGCCCTTGATGGAGTCGAGGTAATGGAGATTCTTGGCATTTCTCCAAGTCGTGTCGTTGGCACCGCACTTGATTTCTTGATGGAGATTCGACTTGACGAGGGTGAGATCTCTCCAGCTGAAGCCAAGATTCGTCTTGTCGAATGGTGGGCGGAGCAAGCCAAATAAAAAATCCCCTTGCCACTAGGACAAGGGGATTTTTTAAAGCAGGAAAGGCTTATGGCCAGACTGGATTGGCTCCACCTTCGGCGAATTCGTTCACCATGTTGTGGGCAATGTCGTCGTGGAACTGAACCGGTGGCGACTTCATGAAGTACGCCGATGGACCCATGATTGGCCCACCAATTCCGCGGTCTAGGGCAACACGAGCACAGCGAACAGCGTCGATGATTACTCCAGCTGAGTTAGGTGAGTCCCATACTTCGAGCTTTAGTTCCAAATTAAGTGGAACATCACCGAAGTTACGTCCTTCCATACGGATGTAGGCCCACTTGCGGTCTTTCAACCATGGCACGTGGTCACTTGGACCAATGTGTACATCGTCAGCACTCATGTTTGAAATTTCGAGCTGTGAAGTAACGGC
>CAINVQ010000199.1 GCA_903854175.1 uncultured Actinomycetes bacterium
CTCGGTCGGTGAGCTCCTCGTGAGCTGTGACGGATCCAGTTTGACGAAGCATGGCATCGACCAAAGTGGTCTTACCGTGGTCAACGTGGGCGATAATTGCAACATTTCGGATGGAAGAACGTAGTGTCATGGCCTAACTACGCTACTAGGCCTACGTGAAGGCTTGATCTTTAGGCTGCTTTGAGCATTTGACCACGCTGCTGAACAACTGCAGTTCGCACCAAATCCCTTGCACCAGCACGGAGATCAGCCATTGTGCCATCAACGCTGAGGCACACCCCAGCGTCTGGCCAGACACCGATAAACCTCGAGGCGGCATTGCCAGTTGGATTTGCAAGTGCATCAATAGTTAGGTCACTGCGAAGTCCTGGACCAGAACTTTTGCCAGGAGACCCTGCTCTGAGCCTGATTACTACTCGCTGATCTGCATTATTTATAACAATGTCCCGTCGTCCTCGAAGCGAAGTTCGAGCTGATGCAACGTCGTAATAGGCGTCACTCTGTGCGAGTTGCCACGGTTGCTCAAGACCTTGAAGCACTTCGTAGGTGTTTGTCGCCCAGGTAACTGCTTCAGCACAGACAAGGCCAAGTGATGCGTGCGACAACCCAGAGAGCCAGTATGAAAGCGACCCACTCTGGGTGTACCCGGCGGTGGAGCGAAGAAGGTGGTCAGCAAGTTCATCGCGGACACCCTGGCTAATGGTTAGCCCCTTTCTACTGGTAACACGACGTAGTGCACTCGTTCCGAGCACTCGTCGAGCGATTTGTGGAGTCCAGTGAAATGGGTCGTATGGTTTTCCAGCTTGTTCGACCATCCAAGCATCGAGTCGTCGGTGCGTTGTTGAATTCACTGCACGAAAACGTGCACTGAGCGAAGCTCGGTGATCGTTCGTAAGTTCTGAACTACTTGTTGGTGCAGTTGCAATTAGTTCGTTTAGATTGCGCACGGTGTTTCGGCGGTGAAGCAAGGTGCTCATACGTGCTTCCACATATCGCTGAGCACGGAAAGAACTTCATTGGCACTTCGTGAAAGTGATTCATTATCAACATTGCTGGTCCACATCTCACCAGTAGCGCTTGAAAATATTGAAGTCCTTAGTGGAACTACTGAAGTCTTGAGTGTTTGTAGGAGCGCGTGGTAGCGCATGGTTCGTTCTGCTGCCTTATCGAGCGGGGAAGTAGTCACGTCAAATAGCGCAACGCTTGCGTGTTCGCTCGTTGTGGTACCCACTGTTAAGTCAATGACATCAAAAAGCAGTACATGGCCACCAGCAAATCTTTGTGATGCACGAACGCAGCTTCGTGGCATCCACGTTGCAGAGATTTTGCCGAGTGATCGTTTTAATGTGCTGCTGTGAGCATTTACGTCAGCTTCTAAGCGTGCAACCTGCTCCTTATCAAGTCCATTGAAGTAGCGAACAAGCTCACTTCCTGATTGTTCGCACCGCCATGCACTCAGTGCATCATTAAAGGGGTCAGTGATTTCAAAGCCAACACTGAGAAGTCGAAGTACGTGGGTAATTAAAATTCCTCGTATTTGGCTAAGTGATGCAAGTTGAATCTCGCTCACTTGGTGCTTCTGGCGAAGTGATGATGCTCGAATAATGAGTGGGGTTATGGGGCTTGCCTTGCCCATGATTGAATAAATACCGTCTTCAATATGAGCTCTTAGGCCGCTGGCGCTCGCAGAATCACTCAATGGTCGACTGGTCGTATCGCCACGTAATGCTTCAATTGCTGAGTATGGGGAGTCTGGAGCCAAGATTGTCATGGACATACTCTTGCGCGGGGGTGTAACACGACCTAGCGTGGCCTTGTGTTTATCGCCGTCTTTTCATTCTTTATTTCAGCCGTTGTAGTTCTGTGCGTGCTGACAGTCCGCTTCGCTTTTCGTCGCGACCGCGAACGTCGCAACCGCTAAAGCGCTACTTCAGTTTTTCTTCAATGGCCTTAACGGCTCGTGCAAGATCAGCTACCGCACGTTCCAGCACCGCAAGACGGTCAGTCAGAATTTCTTCGACTTTTTGGTCAACTCTTCCGTCAACTTGTGATCGAAGTTTTGAATCAAGTGAATCAACGAGAGGCTGCGTATAGGACTTCAACTTCTGCAAGAGGTCTTGTGGTTTTTCTGAAGATGTTCCGTTGTCGCTCATAGTAAAAGACTACGCCTACGCTGGTGGGCAGTACACACCAGCATTGAATTGCAATGTATTGAACTGAGCAACCCAAGGTGGAGTGGAGAAGGTTGCGATTTCAGAGTGCAGCACTGAAGTTGGTGTGCACACTGCGCTGAAGGCAATGTAACCACGGACATTGCTGCCACTGGAGCCACTGATTTTTACCGGAGGCTTAGTGCCACCTGCAGAGAAAGCAACTGCTTCAAAAACTGGCAAGTTGATTGAGCCCAAGTTGTAGTTTCGGTATTCACTTTGCGAAGCGTAGAGACCGGGATTAAGAGTCGGATCAATCGATGCGAGACCTTCGGCCCATCCCTTGTTCATTGCGGTCCAGAATGTTGCGTACTTGGCAATGACCGCTGATGATGATCCTGCTGGTGCATCAAGTCCCGAGTGATTATCTGGCCAGCCTTCTGGGTCAAAAATTACCCAGTCAGGTTTAAGTCCGAGTCCGAGTCCACGGTACGCAGCTACTTGCGTCGCAACCCACGCACCGGCGGCGTAACCATGGGTGTAATACGTGGCAGCAATTTTTGGTTCAGAACCAATTGGACCACTGACTGTCCAGAATGTCAGCCACGTAACGCGCTTGTGTGAATTGTAAATTGCTTTTCCAAGAATGTAGTCAGGAGATGTTTCGACGCTCTTGGCGCTGGTGAATCCCACCCATGGGGACTGCAATGTTCCAAGTCCTCCAGTAACGCTCAAAATCGGCCAACCACTTGTGATCGCGGATGCATAATTTTTTGAAGGGAACGCGTAAAGCCCGACGCCTTGAGGAGGTGGGGAATCAATACCGGCTGCAAAAAGATTGAGAACTGAACCAACAGTGATACCAGCAATGACTGGGCCGACTGTTCGTGCAGCGCTTCCCGCGGTTACTGAAACGTCAGTAGCTGTCCAAGTAGATGAGCTAACCGTATTGTTGAACACAAATAAGTCACCCCAGTTCTGCGCCTCACCAGCAAGTGTTATTTGTGAGCCAATAATTCCCATATAGAGAGCACCAGTTATTGGTGGAGAATTTGTTGCCATGGTTGTTACGTTTAAAAGTTTCCAGGTAGTTGTTGATGTTGTTGGGGTTGATGCACTAAAGAGTTGAACCTCTCCTGTTGTTGAAAGTGCTCCAACATACACAGTGTTCGATGAAGACATGGTGCTCAAAGTTCCATTAAGTGCCGGCGCAGTTGTAAGAGTGCTTATATTTTGGACAGTCCACGTTGTCGCGGCTGCGCTAAACAGCTGCAACTGACCGAGTGTGTTTAACGTTACAAATGATGGCGTTATGGTCGCCAGTGCGACCGGGTCAACAATGGTTGAAGAGCTGGCAGTAAGAAGCGTCACATCAGCGACTGGGCTAGCGAGTGTTGGAAGTGAATTACCCGTTGTCCACGTCAGGTTGAGTGCAGCCATGTGATTTGTTGTAGTTCTGAAAGCAATAAACCCGGTCTGATTATTCATCTGAATGCTCGGCAAACTGTTGGCTGCGAGTTGTCCAGATAACAGGCTTAGGTCAACTAATCGGTACGCCGGCGATGCGAGTGCGGTCCTCGACTCTCGCGGACCCTTGTTATAAGCATGCGATAACAGGATTAAGTGACTATTGGCGCCAACATAAAGAATGTCAACTTCACCGCTGGGATCAAAGAACGGGATTGGATCGTTTTGCGCGAGCGGTGCCGATACTTGAGTAGAGACATTTGTCCAACTATTAGTCGCGTTTGCATTCTGCACATAAAGACCAATTTGATTTGATGTAGTTCTAAATGAAATAGCCGAAGCCCCGTTGGCACTTAATGAGTGTGGCCCTCCGAGCATCGCGGTGTTGTTAATTGCAGGGCCGAAGGCCACAGCATTCCATGGAAGTGGTCCAGTCCCAGTGTTGACGAACTCGAAGAGCTGTTGACCTGGTGTTTTCGAAGTAATAGTTGCGAGAGTGAGCGGTGTCGACAGTACAGTCCCCGCAATTAAGGCATTCGCCATCTTTCGTAAGCGTTGAAACTTCACTCGCACCCTTCGATGGGGCGTTCACCCAGTAGTTTCTGGGCATCCACCAGTGTTAAGTCTAGGTTGGCTTGCATGAAAAATGAGTTTCGCATCGTATTCAAAACGTGCGCACCTAGTAGTCGCTACTTAAGTGTGATGACAGATTTAGGAGCAGAAGACTTACTTGCTCCGCCGCTACCAACAGCGCGAACGAGCACGCTGTAAAGCTTGGCCTTGGCGAGTTTAGAAACTGTCACTGTTCCCTTAGAAGAAAAACTCACCCAAGACGTTCCGGCATTAAGTGAATACTGATAACTAGTAACAGCTCCTGAAGCTGGTGGGCTAACGCTAAGAGTGAATCCACCAACTAGGGCTTTCAATTTGCTTATCTTTGGCGCATCAGGCGGTGCTGCATTCATTGCAATTGTTGCCGATGTTAAAGACACACCTGCGGTTGTTGCACTAACGGTAATGGTCCCGGGGATTGAACTCTTTACTTCAAACGAAACTGTGCCATCAATTCCAGTGGTGACAGTGTCACCCGCTGTTCCGCTTGATGTTGCAGTTGCTGGGTCGTCATTAATGACTACGGTGCCACTTGTTTCTTTTGCGCTAACTGCAACCGGAGTGTTAACGATTGGATCTCCGTTTACGTCTTTAAGTGTCAATGTCACAACAGCAGGTGTTCCAACAATCGTTGGGGCGTTACTTGTAACAAGAGAACTCTTCGAAGCACTCACTTTTGGTGGGCAAAGTCCATTTATGAATGCAGCACCGTTAGGGCTACCAAGTCCTGATGCAAGATCGTAACCAGTCCCTGCGCTGTAGCTTCCAGTATTGAAGAGGTCGTTGCTACCAGTTGTGACATCGGTGAATCCAACTCCAGCTGCACCCATCCGGTACAGCGATGGATTAATAAATCCGAGTCGTGCCACACCGCAAGCTTGCGCCGCAACTGCAACGAGTGCACTCATAAGAGGTGACCCAATTGAAGTTCCACCAATACTGCTCCAGCCAGTCGTGCAGTTACGGTGACAAGTAACAATCTGACTGTTTGATCCAGTGAAGTACTGCATAAATCCAGTATTGGGATCAGCCATGACTGATAAATCGGGGACCATTCGCATTGTTTGTGAGGCAGTGGCACCAGTCGTTACTTGCCATGTTGGTCGTGACCACACTTGTGAAACGCCACCACCACCTGCACCACCATTGGAGTTCCAGACGGTTTGTGTAAGTGGGCTGATGTTCGTGATCGTAAGTCCACCAACGCTTGTTACGTAGGGTTGCGAAGAAGGGTCATCAACAGCTGGCGTGTTGTTGGTAATGCCGTTGCAGTCAGATGATCCATTGTCACCAGCGGCGCTAAGAACTGTTTGGCCCTGTGCGGCCATTTGCTGGAAAATAGCTTGTTCGGAACTCGGATTATTTGAAGGGTCAACTTCACAGATTCCCCAAGAAGTTGTTACGACTGTTGCGGTGTTGTCATCGGCGATTTTTGCGTATACGTCGAGTGGTCCAGATCCACTTGAAGAATTCGGGCCGGAGTAGACCTGAATTTTTGCGCCAGGTGCAAGTCCGGCGGCTTGTTCGATATCGAGAGTTGCTTCATCGGAGTATCCACCGGTGGCACCGCCATCAACATTTGCATTTGTAATTGAAGGAGATAGTCCGTAACAATTAAAGAAAACATTGAGGTCATTAGGGTTATAAATTCCTAATTCGTAAACACCAATTATTTGTCCAGTTCCAATATTGCCGTTAGCGTATGCGCCACTAAACCCGTACAGCGAGGACTGTTGTTGCAAGGTGAACCCGCCACTTGAGTTTGGTGTGGTGCTTGATGGCGATGCACCGGACTGCGCACCTGCACATGCGCTTGGAGTTGCTGACGCAACCGCGCTAGAGCGAACAAGATGTCTCGACATTGGCACAACGCTAGACAGCCCGTAAATTCCCTGAATTTGTTTTGCAATGTTTGCGGGGAGCGTTGCACGATCTACGAACTGCGCTCCAAGTGCTCCAGTAGATGAGCGAACGGTCATGATCGATGCGTCAAAGGCATGTGAGATATTTATGGTCGAACCGCTCACGTGAAGCAGCACGTGACCTTTTGAAAGTGCTCCTACGTGTAGACCAAAACTCTTCAGATAGGTGCTTACTTCTTGAACCGTTGCGTCAGTTGCACCAAATCGCTCTGCAAACTGCGTAGGCGTTAAGTAGTGCTGATAATTAGGTGAGGCTGGGTTAGAAAGACTTGCAATGAAAGTTTCTATTGCGGCCTTATTGGCCTGGGCTAGTGCGACATCAAATGTTGTATTGATTGATTCAGCAACAATGCTGTAGTTCGCTGGGATTGGGGCTCCACTGGCTACTTGCACCCTTGGCTGCACAGCTGTTGCGCTCACTGCTGGCAACATCAATGCGACAAGCGCCATAGAGAGTGCTGCAGCAGGAAGTAGGAGGCGTGCTCTTAAATGTTGCATGCTGACAGCCTAGGAAACCCTGAGGCCAAAGGTTTCAGAACTAGGGACTTTTTCAGGTAACTGTTAAAGAATTCTTAATTCTGGGGGTACCCAGCGGCCGCATATCGCTTTGAAAGGTCGGCACATTCAACACAAATGGACTCTGGAATTACTCCAAGCTTCATAAGCCATCCAAAGATGGTGCAGCCAAGGCAGTACCCCAGAAATCCTTCGAGGGCGGCAGCAAAAATAAGTGGAAGCAGAATCCACTTCGCGGCCGACCAGCCCGCAGTGACACAAACAATTGATGCACTGACACTGAAGGCGGCACCAATGCCTTGAGCAAAGCGCTTAGGTGGACCGGGAACAAATTTTTGCCATGCTTTGATTCGAGGTCCGCTAATGCGTACCGCGAATTGTCCAAGAGGAGAAATTTTTGGACCTGAAATGACTCGTGCAAGAAATCCGTAGGTGAGTGGGATCAGAATCCAAGAAGTGTTCGTCAAGAACGCAACAACCGACATTGCAACAACTCCAATTGCGACCGTGCGAGCTGCAGCGTCATTAACAGGATTAGGAAAAGAAAAGAATTGCTTCATGGCTATACCCTACCAAACAGGTAGAAAATTGTTAATGCGCTTTAAGGAACAAATGAACAGTTGTTAGTGCACCTGTTGCTACAACCAATACGCGAACGACGTTTGGTGAAACTTTCTTGATAAGAAACGTTCCAAGGAAACCACCGATCAATGTTCCGATGAGCAACATTGAAACAGCTGTCCAGTTGAGATGACCTCGAACAAGAAATACTGTCGCCGCAATCGCGTTGATGATGATTGACAATAGATTTCGCAGACCTTGTAGCTCTTGAAGTTCAAATGGCAGTGATACCGCCATGGCGGCCAGTAACAAAATTCCAAGACCGGCACCGAAGTAGCCACCGTAGATTGAAATCAAAAAGATCCCACCAAAGAATGTCCATTTTCGCCCAACGTGGTCGTGAGAGATGTGACTTAATCGCTTAGTGATTAGCGGAGCACAAGCGAAGATAATTGTCCCAAAACCAATGAGATATGGGATTACTTGTGAGAACGTCGCCGGTGATCCAATCAACAACAAGGTGCATCCAAGTCCAGTGCCAAGAAAGCAAAATGGCAAAACTGAACGGACTAGTTTTCCATGACTCTTCAACTGTTCTTTGAACCCACTTATTCCGCCGATATAGCTCGGAAGTACGCCAACAGTTGATGACACATTCGCAACTAATGAAGGTATGCCCATACCAATCAGAGTTGGAAACGTAAGAAATGTTCCTCCTCCCGCAATACCGTTTGAAATTCCTGCAGCGACGCCTATGGCGAAGAAAACAGCAAGCTGCACGAGAAGTGGGGCGGAGGAGGCAAACATCTTTACTACTCTACGTACGTGGCGTTCATCATAAATTCATCTAACAATGCCATTATTTCTGAGCGCTTTCATCTAATTTTGAATGCGTGCACATCTTGAGCGGCGAACTAATCATCCCTAAAGATGCACCAGACGATCTCATCAGAGCGGCTGGCGGAATTATTACTCGTACTGTTCTGGGTGATCGAGTCGAAGTTGCCTGTATTTACCGTGAATCTCGTGGTGACTGGACGTTCCCTAAGGGCAAGCTCGACGAAGGTGAAACATTCGAGGAAGCC
>CAINVQ010000200.1 GCA_903854175.1 uncultured Actinomycetes bacterium
CTGAAGACACAACTCGGTAATACCGTTCTTTCGCTCACCTTTGCATCAACAGAAGAAGCTCGACGTGGTGTTGAACTTGTTAAGGATGTTTCAGACAAGCCCGCCAACATTGAAGGAACTGTTGTTGAATTCACAGTGTCTCGTGGTCCTTCTGCTGCTGCAGATGCCCTAAGGCGTCTCGATGCAAGTGGCATCACACTTGCTGGACTTGAACTTCGCGAACCAAGTCTTGATGACGTATTTCTAAATCTCACTGGACACAAGGCTGAAGAAGTTACTGAAGCCCCTGTCGAGCCAACTAAAAAGCGCCGTGGACGAAAGGCACAAGCATGAGCACCTCACTTTCCCTAAAGAGCAGACTGCGCTGGTCGCTAAGTGACGTATTGACAATCGCCAAGCGTGACCTCATTGCGGTTATTCGCATTCCTTCAACACTCGTATTCGTGATCATTCAACCAATCATGTTCGTAGTTCTCTTTCGATACGTCTTTGGAGGAGCAATCAAGACTCCTGGCAATTCGTACGTGAATTTCCTAATCCCTGGAATCCTTGTGCAGACCACAATCTTTGGAGCTGTTGGAACAGCCATTGGACTTGCAGAAGACCTCCAAAAGGGCCTCATTGAGCGATTCCGCGCCCTTCCAATGGCTCGTATGGCTGTGCTCGGCGGAAGAACTGTTGCTGACCTAGCTCGCAACATTCTCGTAATCGTTGTGATCACTGTTGTTGGATTCTTGGTTGGCTTTCGACCTTCAGGAAGCTTTGTTTCATACATGCAGGCTTGCCTCTTGATGCTCATTTTCTCGTACTGCTTGTCATGGGGCTTTGCCTTCATTGGACTTGCTGCTCCGAACTCAGAAGCAGCACAGGCAATGACCTTTCCAATCATTTTCCCAATCACGTTTGCATCTTCAATCTTCGTACCGGTTTCTTCTATGCCTAGTTGGCTGCAGGTATTTGCAAACAACCAGCCAGTTAGCCAGGCGGCAAAAGCAGTTCGTGGACTTATGAACGGACAGCCACACGGAAATTCAACATGGATGACATTGATTTACGCGGTGATTGCGATTGGAGTGCTCGGTCCACTCGCAACGTCAAAGTATAAAAAAGTCGCCTAAGAATGGCCACGCTCACCGTAGCTGAGCTACAAGACATTCTCGCAATGGCATTTCCAAACGCAGAAGTCCCTCGTGTTGAAGAAGTCTCTGGTGACACAGTGCTGGTTTGTCTGCCGACTTCGCAGCGACATGGGCGTCCAGGAGGAACCATCTCTGGGCCAACAATGATGATGCTTGCTGATACTGCGGCGTGGATGGCGATCCTGGCGCAAATTGGCCCGGTGCTTCTTGCGGTAACTACAAGTCTTCACATTGACTTTCTTCGCAAGCCCGACATTACCGACCTGATGGCACGTGGTCGCCTCTTGAAGCTTGGACGAAAACTCGCCGTAGTTGATGTAGAACTCTTCTCTCGTGGAGAAACAAAATTGGTTGCTAAGTCCCAAGTGACGTATTCAATCCCCTCGAGTGAAGCAAGCTAACTCTTGAGCACTCAGCAAGAACATAAGCCACTTTCGAGTGCATTGATTTTTTTAATGGCACTTGGCGCATGCATCATTGTCATGAACTTGTACTACGTACAGCCTCTTCTTCACCAACTTCGCGGTGACTTCCACGTCAGCACCGCTACTGCAGCCGCTTTAATGACATGCACCCAGACCGGTTACGCACTTGGACTCGCATTTGTTGTGCCACTAGGCGACATCATTCCTCGACGCAAGCTTGTTGTGGGAATCTTTTTAATCGCTGCGCTGATGATTGGCCTTGGATCATTTATCTCATCATTTAGTTTTTTTGTTGTTCTCTCAGTGCTGATTGGTCTTTCTTCTGTTGGTGGACAGGTGATTATTCCATTCGCAGCCGACCTTGCGCCCGAGCAGCAACGTGGACGCGTCATTGGCAAGGTCATGACAGGACTTCTCCTCGGAGTACTTTTGTCTCGAACATTTTCTGGACTAATTGCTCAAGCCTGGGGTTGGCGTGCGGTGTATGCAAGCGCAGCGCTGCTGCTGATTGCGATGGCAGTTGTACTCCACTACTCGCTTCCTTCAGAGCCAGTGCGTTCACACGTGCGCTATAGAACGCTTGTTTCAAGCTCTCTGATGCTCCTTGTTAGAAATAGAATTCTTCAGAAGCGTGCCTACCTAGGAACACTGATTTTCGCTGCAAACAGCACGTTATGGACGCCACTCTCGTTCCACTTAGCCATTGCACCCTTTAAGTACTCAAACGCCGTTATTGGCCTCTTCGGTCTCTTTGGTGTCGCCGGAGTGCTCGCGGCGAATACCGCCGGAGCTCAGGCCGACAAACAGCGAACAAAGATCATGACCATTATTGGAGCCACAATTCTGATGATCTCTTTTGTCATCTTGGGAATCGGTCAACACAATTTTGCGGGGCTCGCATTTGGAATCATTGTTATGGACGCCGGAATGCAAACTATCCAAATCACCAATCAGTCAGTTATCTATGCACTAATGCCGGAAGCACGAAGCCGAATTAACAGTGCCTACATGGTGTGCTGTTTTGCAGGTGCGTCAATTGGTTCGTACATTGCTGGAGTTCTCTATGCGAGTTACGGATGGAGCGCAGACTGCTGGTTTGGAGCATTGCTCGGCCTCGCTATTGCCATCCCCGCCTTGTTTTGGCGAGTTCCAGCGAAAACAGCTGCTAGTACTTCGTAGCGAGATTTTTAATAGTCGCGTGAAATTCGCGCATGGTACTTTCAATGATCTCAGCAACTGGAGCAATTGACTCAATGCGGCCCATCACCTGTCCGCTGAGAGCAACTGATGCTTCCATGTCTCCACCGAAATAAAGATCCTTCATCGTCGCGAATTCTGCCATTGAGACGTTGTCTTCATGCTCAAGACGTGTTGTGCGCTCAGTTCTAATTGCACGTAGCGCTGGACGTGAGAAGCGGTTGAGGAAAACAGTGTCAGTCTCTGCACCATTAACAATGGTGTTTTTCCAGTTCTCGTGCACAGGAGACTCAAGTGATGAAACCATGCGAGTTCCCATGAGAACTCCTTCGGCTCCAAGCGCGAAGGCAGCCGCCATTGAAACTCCATCAGTAATTCCACCAGCGGCAATTACTGGAACGCTCACTTTGGAACACACCAGAGGAAGTAGAACCATTGTTGAGACGTCACGTGGATTCTTGAATCCTCCACCTTCTCCACCTTCCACGATTAGCCCATCAACGCCAGCATCAACTGCTTTTAGGGCTGCAGCAAGAGTTGGAACAACGTGAAATACCGTGAGCCCGGCTTCTTTAAATGTCTTGGTGTGCTTTGTAGGGTCACCAGCCGACGTTGTAACGAACTGCACGCCTTGGTCAATAACGAACTGAACAATGTCCGGGTCACGAACAAATGCTTGTGCAATATTCACGGCAAAGGGATTCTTGGTGAGCTCCTTCATCTTTTGAATCTCAACCCTGATGGCATCAAGTTCACCAGATGACGTTTCAATGATGCCCATGGCGCCAGCGTTACTTACTGCGCTCGCTAGTGGGCTACGTGAAATCCATCCCATAGGAGCCTGAAGAATTGGATAGTCAACCCCGAGAAGTTCCGTTACTCGATTAGTGATTTTCATTGTAAGTCCCCTACTTATTCTTGATTTGTTCGACGACGAAGATCACTGAGTAGCTCAACAATTTTTACGCGAGTCTGTTCGGTACTGTCGCGATCTCGCACAGTAACGGCTTGGTCTTCGAGCGTATCGAAGTCCACAGTGATGCAGAATGGTGTTCCAACCTCATCTTGGCGACGGTAACGCTTACCAATTGACTGCGTTACGTCATAGTCACACATAAAGTGAGGCTGCAACAAGGCAAGAATTTCACGAGAGACACCTTCGAGTTCAGGCTTCTTTGAAAGAGGAAGTATCGCAACTTGATACGGAGCAATACGCCAGTCCAGTCGAAGCACCGAACGCGTCTCACCCTCTACAACGTCTTCGTGGTACGCAGCAAGCAAGAAGGCCATCATTGCGCGAGTAGCGCCCGCAGCCGGCTCAATTACGTACGGTGTGTAGCGCTCGTTCGTTGTTGGGTCGAAGTAGTCAAGCTTTGTGCCAGAGTGCGTTGAATGCTGCGTGAGGTCGTAGTCACCTCGGTTAGCAATACCTTCAAGTTCGTCCCAACCCCATGGATACGCAAACTCAACATCAGTTGTGCCCTTTGAGTAGTGCGACAAGTCAGCTAGTGCGTGTTCGTGAAGGCGCAGGTAAGCGGCAGGAATGCCTAGATTTATGTACCAGTTGTAGCGAGCATCAATCCAGTACTGGTGCCACTTAGGAGCGTCAGCTGGTGGAACGAAGTATTCCATTTCCATCTGCTCAAACTCACGTGTACGGAACACAAAGTTCTGAGGAGTTATTTCATTTCGAAATGACTTACCAACTTGAGCGATACCAAAAGGTGGCTTCTTTCGAATTGAAGAAAGAACGTTGCCGAAGTTGGTGAACATTCCCTGCGCTGTTTCTGGGCGGAGATACGCAGTTGCGCCGTCGCCTTCAACTGGACCAGCTTGTGTTTTGAACATCAAGTTAAATGCTCGTGGTTCGGTGAACTCAGTAGAGCCACACTTTGGACATACGCCATCAATTTTGTCTTCACGCCAGCGTTCTTTGCATTTACGACAGTCAACAAGAGGGTCGGTAAATGTCTCAAGGTGACCAGAAGCTGCCCACACTGCTGGTGGGCCAAGAATTGCAGCGTCGATTCCTACAATGTCGTCTCGAAGCTGAACCATCGATAGCCACCACTGGTTCTTAACATTGCGAAGCATGTTTACACCGAGTGGGCCGTAGTCGTAGGTGGAGCGGAATCCGCCATAGATCTCAGCAGACTGAAATATGAAACCTCGGCGCTTGGCGAGATTCGTTACTTTGTCGAGCAGGTCAGGGACTAATTCGGGCATTGATTCCATCAGACAAGGTTACCGGACTAGTTGCTACTCCTTAGACGCACAATGACCTGATTAGCCAGCAATCTGCCCTCAGGAGCCAGCGTGACCTGTCCTCCTTGGACCTTTACTAAGTGAGCTATCTCCTCTAGAGAATCGAATGCTTCAACCGCAACACCTCGACGAGTTCGAAGTGCGAGTGAGTCACGCTCAAACTCTTTAGTTTCTTTGTCCAAAGTTTCTTCACCACCGAGTGGCTTCTCCCCGGCTTTCACCATTGCAATGTAGCGATCAGGAGTACGCACATTCCAGAAGCGTCGACCTTGAAGGTGCGAGTGAGCTGCAGAACCAAAACCTATGTAGTCACCTTGATCCCAGTACACATGGTTGTGTCGGCACTCATGGCCAGGCTTGGCCCAGTTAGAAATTTCTTCCCACTCATAACCATTCGCTTCAAGTGTCTGGCCAACAATGTCATACGAATCAGCAGTGTCATCTTCATCGGGGTGACGACTTTCATCTTGCCCTAGTGGCGTTGCGGGCTCTGGAGTCAGGGCGTAACAGCTGATGTGAGGAGGAGGATTATCAAGTGTTAAAAGATCACTGAGAGTATTTCTAACGTCAGCTGGTGTTTCTGCACGCGAGCCAACGATGAGGTCCATGTTCCACGTTTCAAATCCTGCTTCAGTCACATTCTTTGATACTTGTTCATGCGCCATGATTCCATGTCGCCTACCGAGGTCTGCAAGCACCGCTGGTTGCGTTGACTGCACACCGAAACTCATTCGGTTCACTCCACCAGCGCGGTACGCCTTTAGGCGTTCAACATCAGCATCTTCTGGATTGCATTCAACCGTAACTTCGCAGTCAGCCGATGTAGGTATTGCATGAAGGATTTCGAGCAACTGTTCAGCGCTCAATCTTGACGGCGTCCCCCCACCAAAAAATACAGATGTTGCAGTTTGCATTCCATCTTCAATTGCCCATTTGATTTCCTGCACCACGCACGTCACGTAGTCCTCCATCAAGTGGTCTCGGTCTGAATACGTTGCAAAGGCGCAGTAGTCACATCTATGGGCACAGAACGGGACGTGAACGTAGACGCCGAATTCGCTCACTTAGCTGCCTTAGCGATTTCTTTAGCTTCGGCGTAACGAACTAACGCTTCGTCGCGTTCAGTTGACGCATCAATCATTGGTGGAAAGTACCCAGGAGCCGCGAGAAGTCCTTCGCCACCACCGGGCTGAAGACACTGCGGAGCTGGGACATCCCTGAGCTCATCTACGTACTTACGTATAAATATTCCCTGCGGATCAAACCGTTCCGCCTGCAGCGATGGATTAAACACTCGGTAAAAAGGCGCAGCATCGGTGCCCGTGCCTGCAGTCCACTGCCAACCATTCTGATTCGACGCAATATCACCATCAATGAGGTGCCACATAAACCACTTCGCACCCCAACGCCAGTCAAGGTGGAGATGCTTCACTAAAAATGAAGCAACCAGCATGCGAACTCGGTTGTGCATCCAGCCGTCTTCAAGCAGCTGTCGCATTGCAGCGTCGACCATGGGATAGCCAGTCTCACCTTTTGCCCAGGTTTGAAATCGCTCAATAGCTTTGTCATCTCGGTCAATTCGCAGATGATCCATTGTGGGGATCAAGTTATTTCGAACTGCCTGAGGATTATGAAATAAGACATCGGCATAGAACTCTCTCCAGCAGATTTCAGACCGGTACTGGACTCTTCCCGTTGACATTCCATCTACAACGTCAAGTATTTGTCGAGGGTGAATTGTGCCGAAGCGTAAATGAGGACTTAAGCGGCTAACGCCATCAATTGAAGGAATATTTCTTGCGTCGTTGTAGTCATCCACTGAAGGCAGGAAGTGTTCGAGCTGTTGGTGCGCTGCAGCTTCTCCAACGTTTGGAATACTCTTTGCCTGAACAAGACCAAGGTCACCAAAGTAGTGAGGTCGCTTTGAAGCTGAATGCTTCACAAGTTCGTCAAGTGAAACTGAAGATCCCTTGGTCCATGAAACATCCGATGGTGCACTCAGCGGATTAGCGAGTGGTTGTTGCTCCCAGCCACGACGAAATGCAGTGAAAACTCGACAAGGTGTCCCAGTTTGTGTGGTCACTGTTCCGGGAAGAACTGAATACGGTGAATCAATAAAGCGAAGCTCTATTCCGGCACTTTTAAGAGCAGCAGCAACGCGTGCGTCTCGTTCTTGGCCCTTGGGTGCATAGTCACCTGTCGCAAATATTTTTTTGGCCCCTACTTCTTTAGCGAGTGCAAGCAGTTCCTTCGCCGGATCGCCACATCGAATGCTCAGCTTGTCGTCAAGTGACGTGTTTAGAGACTCGAGAGTCTTAAACAAGTAGTTGATGCGGTTAGGGCCAGCGGGCGAGGAAAAGGTCGTGTCAATTATCCAAACTGGAACAACATCACCGTCTCCTGCTTGAACGGCTGCAACTAATGCCGGATTATCAGCCAGGCGAAGGTCTCGGCGGAACCAAAAGATAGATGACACGGATGCGACCCTACCGTGCGCTTGGTGGTCCAGAGAGCGGAGGCGTAGACCTCGCTACTTTTAGCCGTTTGCCAAAATGCTGCTCAATTGACTCTTGGGCAATTGACATCACTTCCCCAGCTCCAACTGGTGACTGCTCTCGAAGAACGCCTGCCAAATCTCCGCCAAGGATTCTTCTAATAAGCGTGAGTCCATCTGGGCTCAATGAAAGCCCCGAGCGACAAACAGCACAAAGCGTGCCGCCCATTTGGGCGTCGAAGGAAACGAGCGGGCCAACTTTTTCACAATTGACGCAGCAATCAACTACTGGCTCAGAACCATCGTGAGCGAGGAGTTTGAAATAAAACGATGCGGGAACAAGAGCTGGGAAATAGTCAGGATTATCCAAGGTGACTAATACACGAGTCAGTAGGTCGAATATTCCTTCATCTGCAACATCATCACTGGGGATTGCATCAACGACTTCAACCACGCCGTAGCCAGCGTTTATTCGGTCGTAGTCACCTCTTAGGGTTTCAAGTCTTTCAACATGCTGAACATTTTTAGCAATGTAGAAATCTCCCCTGGACTGTGCCAAGTGGACTCGGACATAACTAAGTGCTTCGAGTGTGCCGCCTAGTTTGCTCGTAGTTTTACGAATGCCTTTTGCAAGAACTCGTATTTTTCCGTGGCTTCTCGTCCACAGCACAACAACGCGATCTGATTCTCCGGACTTATATGTCCGAAGCACCACTGCATCGTCTTTTAGTTCGTTCACTTCTCCGTCTCATCATCCGAGTCATTCCACTTTGGCTTGTGAGGCTTCACACCAAGGAAACGGTCGAGCGCAAGGCCACCGAGAATAAGAACAGCCAAAATTGGTGGAATTGCCAATGGAGTCAAAAGACTTGTAACTCCATTTATTTCCAAGAACCACAAGAAGGCGTAAATGATTGTCAGAAGAACAAGAACAGTCTTTGTTACTCTCATTTGTCTAATCCTCCAAAGCGACGTTCTCTTTGCTGAAATTCTTCTACAGCCTTGAACAAGTCTTCCCGACGAAAGTCCGGCCAGAGAACATCTGTGAAAACCATTTCGGTATACGCCATTTCCCAAAGTAGAAAGTTTGATGTTCGGTATTCCCCAGATGTTCTAATCACAAGATCTGGGTCCGCTATTTCAGGGTGATAGAGACGCGAGCGAATAGCTTTTTCATCAATCTTGTTAACAGGAACTTTGTCTTTGACGAGCTGTTGCACTGCATCAACAATCTCAGCTCTTCCGCCATAGTTAAAAGCAATATTGAGCGTCATTGTTTTATTCTTTTTAGTTAGTTCTTCGGCTTCTTCAATGCGCTTGAGCACACCCTTTGGAACACGCCAGTCACGTCGACCAGAAAAAACAATTCGAACGCCCTCTGCGTGCAGCTCATGTTGACGACGTTCCATAAGATTTCGATTGAAATTCATTAAGTAGCGAACTTCATCAACTGGTCGTCGCCAGTTTTCAGTTGAGAAAGCGTAGAGAGTGAGAGCTTTGACTCCAATACTCAGTGCTCCATAGACAGTGTCGACAATTGAGGCTTCACCTGCACCATGGCCTTCAGTTCGGGCAAGACCTTGACGCTGAGCCCAGCGACCATTGCCATCCATCACCACAGCTACGTGCTGGGGCACGCCAGAACGCTCTATGGAGCGCGGAACCGGGACTGGACGTGGATCAGGCACACATAAAACCTAGCCCCAATCAGTAAAAGGGCTGCACTTCACCCTCTAAGGTCGACTCGTGGAATCCTTCGACCCAGATGACGACATGCCCTACGTAGAGCAGTCTGAGGACCGTGGAATTCAGCTGGACGAAGATGTCGTTGAGATTGACGCCGAACGCGCTCTCGAACTTTTAGACCGGATCACCATGAACTTGCCGGGTGGCGGGGAAAGCCGCGATGGCCAGCGGAATATGGTTCGCGCAGTTGCAGCCGCATTTTCACGCAGAAAACATCTAGTCGTTGAAGCAGGCACCGGTGTTGGAAAATCCCTCGCCTACCTAATTCCAGCCGCAATGAGTGGGCACCGAGTCGTCATCGCAACTGCCACAAAAAATCTCCAGGACCAACTCTTTTCAAAAGATGCGCCAACCGTTGCGCAATTTTCCAGTCGAACAAAAGTTGCAATTTTGAAGGGCAAACAGAACTATCTCTGTAGAAACCGTGCGCAAAGTGTTAGCGGTGGAGCTCAGATGAGTTTTGATGATGGCTCTGAAGTTCCAAAAGGCGTAGCTGACCAGATGAGGAGAATCCTTGCTTGGTCAAATGAAACTACGACCGGTGATCGTGATGAAATTCCTTTCGAAATCGACTCCAGAGCATGGCGAGGGCTTTCAGTAACACCGCAAGAGTGTTTGGGCCGTGCCCAGTGTCCACAAGGTGGAAACTGTTTTGCTGAACTTGCCAAAGACCGTGCCGCAGATAGCAACATCTTGATTGTCAACACGCACCTCTATGCCGCACACTTAGCATCAGGCGCCATGCTGCTTCCAGCGCATGAATTTGTAGTCTTCGATGAAGCGCACGAAGTTCTCGATATCTTCGCATCACTTCTTGGCACTTCACTAACCCCACAGCGTCTTCGTGCGCTCGCAGGCGTTGCTCGGCCACTGCTTGGAAATGACTATGTAAATAAGTGCCTTGACCTTGTGGTGGCGGCGGACCGACTTTCAACTTCACTTGAAATTCAGTTCGAGAGTAATGAACTCACTGGATTAAATGAAGACTGCGCACGAGAAATAGCGGCGGCGACAGAACTCGTTACTCAAATTATTGAAGCCATTAGAGCGGTCACTATTACTGACCCCGATGAAGAAGCTCGACGAATACGAACACTTGGGCCTGCTGTTCATCTAAATAATGATCTGGCTCGCATCAACAGCCTCAAAAAGGGAGAACTCCTCTTCCTGGTGAAGCGTGAACGAGAAATTGAGATTGAAGTTTCGCTCGTGGACGTTGGCCCTCGTCTTCATGATGATCTGTGGGGCAGCGTTACAGCGGTGCTAACTAGTGCCACGATTCCTGATTCACTGCCAAAGAGTTTGGGGCTCGAAGATGACTGCGTGGTCGAACATTTCGACAGTCCATTCGACTACCAATCAAACTCATTGCTTTATGTTCCAGATAACTTTCCAGGTCGCAATGAAGACAGCGCAGAGGCAGCGATTATTGAAGAGCTCGTCGATCTAATCACTGCGGCAAAGGGTCGAACTCTGGCACTCTTTACGAATCGCTCTGTCATGAACAGGGTTTCTGAAGCAGTAAAAGAACGAGTACCGACACCAATCCTGGTCCAGGGAACATTGTCGCGTCAGCGAATAATTGAGCAGTTCCGCGACATCTCTGAAGCGAGCCTCTTCGCGGTTGCCAGCTTTTGGCAAGGCATTGACGTCCCTGGCCACTCACTCAGCTTGGTAACAATTGACCGACTCCCCTTCAGTGTTCCAGGGGATCCACTCGCAGAAGCACGACGAGAACAGTCAACAAACCCCTTCATGGAAGTTGACCTACCCAGAGCTTCAATGTTGCTGGCACAAGGTGTTGGACGACTCATCCGCTCAAAAACGGACCGAGGCGTAGTTGCTGTGCTTGACACAAGACTCGCAGAAGCACGATATCGCGGTGCAATGTTTAAGAAACTTCCACCAATGAAACGCACTCGCGATAAAGCTGAAGTTGTTTCGTTCCTAGAAAGTATTTAGTAACCGAAACGGTCGAGCATGTCGTCACGCTTTTGCCAACCAGGCTCGACTGACACTTTTAGCTCTAAAAAGCAGCCTTCAGGAAGTTGACGACGAGCTGCGATCCCAACATCTTTCAGGAGTTGGCCGCCTTTTCCAATAACCATTCCTTTTTGGCTCTCACGTTCCACCAGAATTTCTACAGTGATGTGTGGCCATTCAAACTCAGTAACGCGACAGTGAATTGAGTGCGGTAACTCTTGCTTGGTCTTTCGAACTAACTGTTCACGAACAAGTTCAGCCACCCAGATTGCTTCTGGTACATCAGAAACTTCATCCTCGGGGAATAGAAATGGTGAGTCAGGCATTGCGGCCATCACGTACTTCAACAGCTCTGTCGTTCCTTCACCAGTCTTGGCTGAAACCGGGAAATACTCAACGCGTGGAATGACAGCTGTGAGTGATCGCTCTTCAGCAATTTCTTGCACCGCGACAGTTGCGGCCATAAGTTGCTTAGCGACTGCTTCACGACCTGGCTTATCCATTTTGTTAACAATCAACACTGGACGAGGACCATTTGGGTGACGAGCAGATTCGAGCATTGCTTGAATAACTGTGCGGTCCCCTGGGCCAATTGATGCGCCAGCTTCAATGACAGCCATAACAACATCTACGCCTTCAGCTGCAGTTCTGGCCGTGGCGTTAAGTCGACCACCGAGAGAGGTCTTAGGGCGGTGAATTCCAGGAGTGTCTACAAAGATGACCTGAATGTCACCTTCAGTGAATACTCCTCTAATTGCGTTACGTGTCGTATTAGGTGTTGACGATGTAATCGAAATTTTTGTTCCAATTATTTGATTGATGAGCGTTGACTTACCAACGTTCGGGCGACCAAGAATCGCCGCGAATCCAGACTTCGTCACTCCTGCTCCTGTACTGGTTCAATAAGAACCTCTTCGATACGTACTCCGTCAATGCGGACCACAGTCAAGCGGTAGTGCTCGGTATCAAAAGAGTCTCCCACTTCTGGGACGTCACCAGCGAGGTCGAGTACTAATCCGCCAACTGTGTCCCAAGCACCGGTAGGTAGAGAGAGCGAGTATTCATCATTGACGTCGTCGATGTTTTCTCGGCCACTGACGACAATTCCAGCTTCAATTGACTGAATTTCTTCTTCAACCTCGACTGGGTCAGATTCATCGGTGATTTCACCAACCAGCTCTTCCAAAATGTCTTCAAGAGTCACGAGACCAGCTGTTCCACCGTGTTCGTCAATAACAATGCACATGTGGGTTTTGGCTTGACGAATCTCGGTAAGTAGTAGCGCAACCTTTTTTGTTTCGGGAACAAATCGTGGCTCGCCCATTCCAACACTGATTGACTCGTCGCCACGTCCTTCTGCAACAAGACCCGCAAGGTGTCGAAGATTGACAATCCCTACAACATCATCAATGTCTTCACCAGTAACTGGAATGCGTGTTCGCCCTGTAGTGATTGCTAGATCTAAAGCTTCGCGAACAGTTGCATTCGCAGATAATTCAACAATGTCAGTACGTGGCACCATGATTTCTCGAACAATCGTGTCACCGAATTCAATCACTGAGTGAATAAAGTTTCGTTCTTCAGAAGCGATTGCTTCATCTTCATGTGCAACGTCAGCCATTGCGAGCACTTCAGATTCAGTCATTCGATGTGAACTTGTGCTTTCGCCAAGTAGTCCAATCGCACCATCGGCAATTGCGAGCAGAAGTCGAGAGATCCATTTGATTGGCCAGAACTTAAGAATGCTTCCAACAATCGGTGCGGTTGAGAGCGCAGATTTATCTGGGTGCTGCACTGCATAGTTTTTCGGAATTGCTTCAAAGATCACAAAGATCACTAAAACTTCACCAACAGTCGCAACAAATACTCCCGCCGCGCCAAATAAACGTTCTGCAAGCACACCAACCATGGTTGCTGAAACAAGCTGACAAATAAGGATGAGTAGGAGCAAAGGATTTAGGAACTTCTCAGGAGCTTCGGCAAGCTGCACGAGTGCCCTACCTCCACGACGTCCTTCATCTCGAAGTGAGCGTGCCCGAGACTTGTTCATGCGAACAAGTGCAGTTTCTGCCAAGGCAAAGAATCCGGCCATGAGAAGTAGCGCAAGAACTGTTACTGATAAATAGGTGTCGCCAGTAGACCAGGCAGTTGCAATCATGATTCATTCTTTCGGTAGTGACGGCTGAGAAGTTCGCGTTCACGAGCTTCCATCCGTTCTGCTTCTTCATCAACCATGTGGTCCCAACCAAGGAGGTGCAACACGCCATGAACTACAAGCAAGGCAACTTCATCATCAAACGTGCATTCATGCTCAATTGCATTGCGTGCTGCAACTGAAGGGCAGATAACAATATCTCCTACTAGTTGGGGAATCTCTAAGGCTGGTGGCTCGCCCGGGCCGCTGCCGCCAGCATCTGGCACTCGCCCAGTTGGCTCGGGTTCATTATCAATTGGAAAGCTGAGTACATCGGTTGGGCCATCTTTGCCCATGAACTGTTTATTCAACGCAGCAATAGTTGGTTCGTCAGAGAAAATTAACGAAACTTCAGCGAGACCCCGCACGCCTTCGTCGCTTAGCGCTCCTTGAGCGAGAGCAATCCAGCGTTCTAGATCAATATCGAACTCGTGCTGCTCATCGGCAGCGTAAATATCAATGGTCATGACTGGTAGTTGTCGAATGCGGTGACAATGTCCGCAACAATACGGTGACGCACAACATCTTTTGCGCCAAGGTGAATAAAACTAATGCCATCAACATTCCAAAGAATTTTCTCAATATTCGCGAGTCCGCTCAGTTTGCCATTGAGGTCAACCTGAGTAACGTCACCTGTTACGACTGCCTTTGAATTAAAGCCAATACGTGTGAGGAACATCTTCATCTGTTCAGGAGTCGTGTTCTGTGCTTCGTCAAGAATTATGAAGGAGTCATTTAGAGTTCTTCCTCGCATGAATGCGAGTGGTGCAACTTCAATGGTTCCATTAGCAATCATGCGCTGCGCACCTTCAGGGCCAACCATGTCATAGAGCGCGTCGTAGAGAGGGCGAAGGTAAGGATCAATCTTGGCCATTAGGTCACCTGGCAAGAAACCAAGGTGTTCACCAGCTTCAACAGCAGGACGAGTAAGGACAATTCGGTTTACTTGTCGTCGATGTAGTGCTTGCACTGCTTGGGCCACGGCCAAGTAACTCTTTCCAGTTCCTGCTGGTCCAATTCCAAAGGTGATGATTGATGAATCAATGGCATCGGTGTAGCGCTTCTGGCCAGCAGTTGATGGGCGGATGGCTTTACCCTTGGCGCCACGAACCACTTCGTGCTTTAGAACTTCACTTGGACGTAGGTCGTCAGCGACCATGTCTACTGTGCGTGAGATTTTTATTACGTCGAGCGCTTGACCACTTTCAAGAACCAGTACGAGCTCATCAAAGAGTCGAAGTACTTTTGCTGCATCAGGTCCCGTGACAGAGATCTGATTACCTTGAACACGAATCTTGGAAGCAGGAAATGACCTTTCAATTACTCGAAGGTGTTCATCTCTCGGTCCTAGCAACCCTGACATGAGGTGCGTGTTTGGTACAAAGGTGGTCGCCGTCATAGCCTCTTCGGCTTTGGCATCAAAGGTCATCCTGGGGGCCAGTCCAATCTGCGTCCACCCAGCACATGCATGTGTAAGTGGGGCACGGTCATTTGCGCGTCTTCACCGATATTAAAAACAAGTCGGTATCCGCTTTCTTTGATTCCTTCGAGCTCAACAACTTCTTGAGCGAGTAGAAAAAGATCATCAACAATGCCACCATGGTCACTAGTGACGTGACCAGCAGTTGCAATGTGTTGTTTTGGAATAACTAGAACGTGCACGGGGGCCTGAGGGGCAATGTCATAGAACGCGTACGCGGTGTCACTCTGTGCGACAGTCTTCGACGGAATCTCTCCCGCAACTATTTTGCAAAACAGGCAATCACTCATGTGTTGTAAACATCATTACTCATGTGAGCGGCTATTTAGGGTAAATCCCCAGTCCCCAGCCCCGTAGGCCAGAAGCGATGCCGCTACTACCCCGGCGGTGTCGCCTCGAAGGACGGTTGGACCCAGGCTGAGCTTTGTACGCTCCGTGCCCCATTCTTCAGGCGACCAGCCACCTTCAGGACCAATGGCTACGGCTTGCACACCGCTCCAGTCACTCGTACCACCAAAATCGGCAACACAAACGTTCACCGGAACGTCACTTATGTGTACTGGTTCATCAATAACAATGTCGTATGTCCTGCGGCACTGACCACATGACTCAGCAGCAATGCGACGCCACCTCGACAACACTTTGTCCTTTACGTCGCCCTTGAACTTCACCGCAATACGGCTACTCATTAGTGGAACAATTCGACTTACTCCGAGCTCGGTTGCTTTAGCAACAACCCATTCACTTCGGTCTCCCTTTAGTGGGACGAGATACAAAACAGTTTCTTTCGTTGCGAGGTCAGTTTCAACTGGTGTTACGCGAGTGATGCTCGAATCTGTGACCTCACATAGAGACCATGAGCCTTGGCCATTAGTAACAACAATTTCTTCGCCACTTTTTGCTCGAAGCACTGTTCGTAGATGGTGTTCGTCGTCCTTGGTGAGTTCTGGGCGCTCAGGATTTTGAACTCGGAACTGACCAAGCGCATCAATTCTGCGCTGCCAAAGTTCACTGCTCACTTTTTCGACCCACGTCGATGAAAGAGTCCGCCCTTTTCACTGACTGATTCACCACGATGTTCAGCAAGCTTTCGAAGTAGTTCTTCAGATGTGTCGTCAAGCTTCGTAGGAACATCAACTACAAGGTGAACAAAAAGGTCACCATGGCCGCGGCCGTGTAAATGCTCAATACCTTCGTGTCTGATTCGGTGCACCGTTCCAGTTTGCGTTCCTGGTTCAACTTCAATCATGTGAGTTGAACGAAGTGTTGGCACTTCGATTGTTGTTCCAAGCACTGCCTGGGTAAATGAAATACGCGCTTCGTGGTGAAGGTCGCTTCCGTCGCGCTCAAATCTTGGATCGTCAGCTACACGTAGGTGTACAAAGAGTCGACCATTCCCGCCGCCTCGTACACCGGCTGGTCCACGGTCTTGCAGTCGCATGGTTGAGCCATTCTCAACACCAGCAGGTATTTGTACCTTCATGGTCACGGTGTCATTTCGGCGACCATCGCCTCGACAGTCTTTGCACGGTGAGTCAATTCGAGATCCCATACCGTTGCAACGTGAACAAGGCGATGAGGTGACCATTTGTCCCAAGATTGAGTTGCGAATGCGCTGGACAACACCCATTCCCGCACACTCAACACATGTAACTGGTGACGAGCCATCTGCACAACCATTGCCACCACACGTCTCGCATCCAACTGGAAGAGTTACGGTCAATTCTTTTGTTGCGCCAAATGCTGCTTCGTCAAGCGTGATGTCTAAAGCAACTTCAGCGTCAGGACCTGGTTGTGGGCCCCCGCGCTGTTGCTGGCGACCACCCATGCCGCCAAAGAACATGTCGAAGATATCTTGTACCGAACCACCCCCGAAAGGATTGCCTCCAGCTCCCACGTCAGATCCAAAGCGGTCGTAGTTCGATCTGCGTTCAGGATCAGAAAGAATTTCGTACGCTTGGGAGACTTCCTTGAAGCGAGCTTCAGCCGCATCATCGCCAGGGTTTGCGTCTGGGTGAAGTTGACGCGCGAGACGACGATATGACTTCTTTAGATCGTCTTGAGAGACATTGCGATCTACTTCGAGAATTGCGTATAAATCTGAATTAGACAAGATCTTCTCCACCGAAGTGTCGAGTGAGATGCTTAGAAACTGTTTCGGCTGCAGTCATTGCTTCGCGGTACTTCATACGAGTTGGTCCGAGAAGACCAACTGCGCCAACTGCATTGCCATCAATAGTCACCGGAGCGACAATCACCGAAGCTGCAGATAACGGCTCGTAACCGTTTTCAGCACCAATTGATACTGAGATGCCTTGTTCCAGGATGTCTTGGACAAGAGAAACTACGAGAAGTTCTTGTTCGAGAATGCTCAAAACTTTCTGCACAGTTTCCACACCGTCAAATGATTCAGCAACTTTGGAAGAACCACCGATGTAGACCTGTTCGCCTTCAGTCGTTGGCTTTTCTTTATGAAGAATGCTTGCAGCGTCACGGACGAGAACGGCCACGTTGTCAGCGCGCGACGGAACCTGAATGCTTTCACCAAGTGTTGTTCCGATGAGAAGTGCATTGAGCTGCTTTGAAGCTTCGGCGACTTCTTCGTGCGAAGCATCGAATGATGCCATGACACTGTTCTTTAATACCAGTCCATCTGAGAACACTGTTACCAGAAGCTGGTGGCGTGCATCGAGGTTAACAAGCTGCACGCTGAGAATTTTTGCTTGACTGTGGCCAGCGCCCACTACTACTGAGGTGTAGCTCGTCATTTTGGTGAGCAGAGTTGACGTCTGTTCAAGCACATCTTCAACTTCGCCGCGAACATTGGAGAAGAAATCCTTTACCTGATGTTGTTGCGCTTGACCGAGGACCCCAGACTGCAGGTGATCAACAAAGTACCGGTAGCCCTTGTCAGTAGGAATTCGTCCAGCTGACGTGTGCGGTTGGGTGAGGAATCCCTCTCGCTCAAGTGTGACCATCTCAGAGCGAACAGTCGCTGGAGAAACTTCTAGTCCTGGCGCACTCGCTACAGATGAGGAGCCGACCGGCATGGCGGTAGCGACATGCTCAACAACAACAGACTCGAGAATCTTGGCTTTACGCGCGTCGAGGTCAGCAGGTGTCGATTTAGGTGCTTTGATTGAACGACGAGCCATACTTTCCCCTTTGGCACTCAATTCTACTGAGTGCCAGATGTCTTGGGTCAGTCTTCTAGCTTCAAGGCAGCAACGAATGCCTCCTGAGGAACTTCTACTCTTCCCAGGTTCTTCATACGTTTCTTACCTTCTTTTTGCTTTTCAAGCAGCTTGCGCTTACGGGTGATGTCTCCTCCGTAACACTTCGCGAGTACGTCCTTGCGGCGAGCCTTTACAGTTTCGCGAGAAATGATTCGTCCACCTACTGCTGCCTGAATTGGAACGTCAAACATTTGACGTGGGATGAGTTCTTTAAGTCGCTCAGACATACGACGTCCGTAGTAGTCAGCATTGGACTTGTGAACAATGGTTGAGAAGGCATCAACTGGTTCGTGGTTAATAAGAATGTCCACTCGAACAAGTTGCGATGTGACGTAACCACTCGGTTCGTAGTCAAGACTCGCGTATCCCTTAGTGCGGCTCTTCAGCGCATCAAAGAAGTCAATAACAACTTCAGCAAGAGGGATTGAATATTTAAGTTCAACACGCTCAGTAGATAAGTAGTCCATCTTGATCATCTCGCCGCGTCTGGTCTGGCACAGATCCATGATCGCACCGAGATACTCAGTTGGACTCAAAATTGAAATATCAAGCATTGGTTCATCAATGTGATCAAGACGACTCGGGTCTGGAAGCTCAGTTGGATTGTCAACGCTTATTTGGCTTCCATCAGTAAGGAATGCTCGGTACACAACTGAAGGCGCCGTTGCGATGATGTCGAGGTTGAACTCGCGCTCTAGGCGTTCGCGAACAATTTCCATGTGAAGAAGTCCGAGGAATCCACAGCGGAACCCAAATCCCAGTGCGTGTGAGGACTCAGGCTCAAAGGTGATTGAAGCATCGTTGAGCTTTAGCTTGTCGAGAGCATCGCGCATGTCGGGAAGGTCGTCACCGTCAATTGGGTAAATACCACAGAACACCATTGGCTTTGGATCCATGTATCCGTCAAGTGGCTTCTGCGCTGGTCGTGCTGAGTCAGTAATTGTTTCACCCGACTTAGCGCCACCGACATCCTTGATGCCAGCAACAATGAATCCCACTTCTCCGGGCCCGAGTTGTTTCACGGTTAGAAGCGTTGGTGTGCGAATTCCGATTTCTTCAATCTCGTGATTTGTTCCACTTTGCATCATGCGAATTCTCATGTTGTCACGAAGGTTGCCGTCAACGATTCTGATTGAACTGATTACACCGCGGTACTGGTCGTAGTACGAGTCAAAGATAAGTGCGCGTAGTTCTGCTTCAGGGTCACCCTTAGGAGCAGGGATGCGCTCGATAATTGCGCGAAGAAGTTCTGGAACTCCTTCTCCGGTCTTTGCAGAAATTGAGAGGACTTCGTTTGCTGGAAGTCCAAGCACTCGCTCGAGTTCTTCCTTGCAACGTTCAGGGTCTGCAGCAGGCAGGTCGATCTTGTTGAGCACCGCAACAATTTCCAAGTTGTTCTCGATTGCCTGGTAACAGTTGGCAAGAGTTTGCGCTTGAATACCTTGACTCGCGTCAACGAGCAGTACTGCTCCTTCACACGCTGCAAGTGAGCGTGAGACTTCGTAGCCAAAGTCAACGTGACCAGGTGTGTCAATGAGCTGGATGATGTGACCTTCGTAGCCCACGCGAACGTTCTGAGCTTTGATAGTGATGCCACGCTCACGTTCAATGTCCATGGAGTCGAGATACTGCGCACGCATGAGGCGAGGATCTACCGCTCCAGTAATTTCTAGGATTCGGTCAGACAGGGTCGACTTACCGTGGTCAATGTGAGCAATGATGCTCAGATTGCGGATTTTGCTGAAATCAACGGTAGTAATTTGTTCGGCCACGGTGCATCAAGGCTACCCGCCAGACCAGAGAATTCCTCGTTGTTGGCCCTAGTTCGCCACTCTGCTAGCCTTATTTAGCCCGCC
>CAINVQ010000201.1 GCA_903854175.1 uncultured Actinomycetes bacterium
GAACCTGCGCACATGGCTTCGGAGGCCAATGCTCTATCCACTGAGCTACGGGAGCGTACATATAAGGCTACTGGACTCCTCTAAAGTTCTTCTATGAGTTCTAATGCGCTTCCTTCGTCACTACTGGCAGATACTGCCATTATTTGTGACCACGACGTCACCATTGGTGGCGTATCGCTGAGTGAACTCGCAGCCACCTACGGCACACCACTGTTTGTCTACGACGAGAAAACCCTTCGTTCACGTTGCGCCGAAGCGGCGAGAGTTTTTGACGACGGCGTGGCATTTGCTTCGAAGTCATTTCTCTGTGGAGCAATGGCAAAGCTCGCCACTGAAGAAGGTCTCTGCATTGACGTCTCTACTGGGGGCGAACTCGACATTGTTCTTCGTGCCGGAGTAGATCCGCGTCGCATTATTCTTCACGGCAACAACAAGTCACTTGACGAGCTGAAGCGCGCAATTGAAGTTGGCGTTCACCGCATTGTTGTCGACAACTTTTTTGAGATCGATCGAATTGCGTCACTCACTTCTAGCTCGTCAGATCTGCACTGTTTAATTCGAGTTACTCCAGGTGTTGAAGCGCACACGCATGACTTCATCAAAACAGGTAACGAAGACACCAAGTTCGGATTCTCAATTTCATCGGGCGATGCTCGAAAGGGTATTGACGCGCTGAAGGCGCTGCCTGGAATGACACTGCACGGGGTACACGCACACATTGGTTCACAAATATTTGAAACTGCAGGATTTGATGAAACAATGCAGATCCTCGCGACGTTCACTAAGGACGATGACTTCGATGAACTCTGCATTGGTGGAGGAATTGGTGTTGCCTACGTTGAGGGAGAAACCGCTCCGTCAATTACCCAGTGGGGCGAAGCAATCCGAGATGCCGCAAAGCGCATAGGGCTACATCCAAAGATTCGCATCCTCGCTGAACCGGGACGCGCCATTGTGGCCCAAGCTGGACTCACTCTTTACCGCGTTGGAGCAGTCAAGCCCGTGGCGCAGCGCACCTACATGGCTGTTGACGGAGGCATGAGCGATAACCCGCGCCCAGTTCTTTATGGATCAGGCTACGAAGCTTTCGATGTTGCAAACCCTAAAGCTGCTCGTACACAGAGTGTTCGACTTGTTGGGAAACACTGCGAAAGTGGTGACATTTTGATTGATGAAGCATGGCTTCCAGTAGTTACTGGTGTTGAATCAATCATCGCAACGCCAGTAACTGGGGCGTATGGCTACTCAATGGCATCTAACTACAACCGAGTACCAAGGCCAGCTGTGGTCTTTGTAAAAGACGGAAAAGCCCGTGAAGTACTGCGTCGTGAGACGTTTGACGACTTATCTCGTCTCGAAGTCTGAGCTCAGTTCCCCTAGACTTAGTTAATGACTTCTCCCGTAATTCGCGTTGGCGTAATTGGGGCGGGCTTTGTAGGAAGCGCCCTGGTTGAGCTGCTTAATGACCGTTCACGTAACGACGCATTGCTCGACGCCGCCACGGCAACAATTGAAGTTGTGGGAGTTGCTGTTCGTGATGCTTCTAAGGCTCGCGGATCAATCTCGAAAGACCTAGTAACTACTGATGCTGCCGGGCTTGCTGCTCGGAAAGATCTCGACATTCTCGTTGAACTCGCCGGAGGCATCGAGCCTGCTCGTAGCTACGTTGAAGCAGCACTAAAGAATGGTGTTTCTGTAGTTACTGCCAATAAGGCTCTGATGGCGGACTGTGGAACAGAACTCGCTCGACTCGCCAGCGCAAATAACTGTGACCTTTTTTACGAAGCTGCAGTAGGCGGCGCAGTCCCAATTATTCGCGCTCTTCGTACATCACTCGCGGGCGAGCGAATTAATCGCGTGATGGGAATTGTTAACGGCACGACAAACTTCATTCTTTCGAAGATGGCAAGCGAGGGAAGTGACTACGGTGACGTGCTTAAAGAAGCTCAGGCACTTGGTTACGCCGAAGCTGATCCAACTGCTGATGTTGAAGGATTCGACGCGGCCGCAAAAGTTCAAGTTCTATCTTCACTGGCCTTTGGCACAGAAATGAAGAGCACAGAAATTTCTCGAGAAGGAATTTCTGGAATCAGATCTGTTGATGTTGACTTTGCGAAAAATGCCGGGTACGTCATCAAACTCGTAGGTGTTGCTGAGCGCCATGGAGCACACGGACTTTCTCGTCGCGTTCACCCAGCCCTTATTCACAACAGTCACCCTCTGGCATCAGTGAACGGTGCCATGAATGCTGTATTCGTAGAAGGCGTAAATAGCGGCCCTCTTATGTGGCTCGGACAAGGCGCTGGTGGTGGTCCAACAGCGACTGCAGTACTCGGCGATGTTCTAGACGCCGCCAGAAATCGTGTTGACAAGCGTCACCAGGTTCCTTTCAGTGTTGATCCTCAGATCAAGGACATTGATGCAGGGGACACTTCAAGCATTTTCTACATAAGTGTCGATGTCAAAGACGAGCCAGGAGTACTCGCTGCAGTAGCGGGTGTATTTGGAAAGAACAATGTTTCAATTCGCTCCATGGAACAACACGGTGTCAGCAATGAAGCGCGCATTTCATTCATGACCCACGATGCACTCGCAAAAAACGTACAAGCAACGATTAGTGATCTAGCAAAATTGAGTTCGGTTGACTCCATTGGTAATTGCATTCGTGTTATCGAGGGAGTTAAGTAATGCCGGGCTGGAATGGTCTTCTGAATGAATACGCACAGTGGTTCAACCTCGAAGGCGTTAACGAAGTAGTCACACTCCAAGAAGGCAACACCCCACTTATCCGTGCGGACCGACTCTCTGAGCGCCTGGAAGCTGATGTCTGGCTCAAGTTCGAAGGTCTTAACCCATCTGGTTCATTTAAAGACCGTGGAATGACCAACGCTGTAACTCAGGCCAAGGCCAAGGGTGCCAAGACAGTTATTTGTGGTTCAACTGGAAACACTTCAGCTGCTGCAGCTGCGTATGCAGCAAAGGCTGGAATGGACTGCGTTGTTTTAGTTCCTGAAGGAAAGATTTCACGCGGAAAGCTCGCCCAAGCGATTGTTTACGGCGCGAAGGTTTTGCAGATTCGTGGAAACTTCGACCAAGCACTTAACTTGGCGCGCGAACTTACTCAGCACATTCCAATCACGATTGTGAACTCAATCAACCCTGACCGTATTGAAGGTCAAAAGACTGGTGCATTTGAAATTGTTGACGTGCTTGGAAAAGCCCCAGACATTCTTTCAATCCCAGTTGGAAACGCTGGAAACATCACGGCCTACTGGCGCGGTTTCACTCAGTACCACTTCGCTAAAAAGATAACGACGTTGCCAAAGATGTGGGGATTCCAAGCAGCAGGTGCAGCACCAATCGTGCTCGGTCACCCAGTTGAATTTCCAGAAACAATCGCCACCGCAATTCGTATTGGTAATCCAGCAAGCTGGGTCCCAGCACTTGAAGTTATTGCTGAGTCACACGGTGACATTCGTGCGGTAACGGATGAAGAAATTCTTGATGCCTATCGCTACCTGGCTC
>CAINVQ010000202.1 GCA_903854175.1 uncultured Actinomycetes bacterium
GGTGTCGAGGTATGGATCGGGGCAGTTGTTACGTTGCCGCTGCAAATTGGTGTTGTGCTCCAGCTTGAACCACGAAAGAACATGAAGCGAATCTTGGCGACTGGATTCTTACTCTTTTTAACCTGCTGGCTGCCAACGTTTATCTGGGGATGGAAAATTGGAGTCCTTGGAATTGGTTTGGTTTCAATCATTAATCGTCTGCCACAAATCAATGAGTGCATCCGTGCAAAAGACGTGCAAGGAGTTTCAGTTCCAGCGTGGCTATGGGGAAGCGCATGTAACGGGTTGTGGTGCATGTATTTTGTTTTTCAACACGACACTTCAGGATTCGTGGTGAACATTATTGCTGTTCTACTCAGCCTGCTAATTGCTTATTTGGCGTTTCGCCGCCAACGCCAGTGGGCAATGGAGCACCCGGTAACTATTTAGCGTTGCGCATGCCCCGAAGCATCAAATATTCCAGTCAATGTTGGAGCGTGTGAAGTTTTCTCGTACGAGGTGATTTCACCTTCACGACGAAGAGTAATTCCAATGTCGTCCCAACCGTTGAGTAGTCGTTCGCGAGTCATCGTATCTAGCGTGAAAGTTCGCTCCCAGTTCTTTTCAACAACTTCAACGCTGAGTCGTTCAACGTCAACAGTTATCTGAAGTGTTGGATTTGCCTTTACAAATTCAGTGAGTTCTTCCACATCTTTAGTCGGTAGTTCAACAATTACGAGTCCCTGCTTTGAAGAATTGTTCCTGAAGATGTCACCAAATGATGGAGCAATAATTGCTTAAAATCAATAATCCATAAGTGCCCACACTGCGTGTTCGCGAGAAGACCCTGTTCCAAACCTTGGACCAGCAAGCAAGATTGTTGCGCCTTGGAACTGCTCTTGGTTTAAAACAAACTCAGGGCTGTCGCGCCACTCGCTGAAGAGACCACGACCGAAGCCTGTACGTTCAACACGCTTAAGCCAGTCTGAGGGAATGATCTGGTCAGTGTCAACATCAGATCGCTCTAGAGGGACTGCGCGTCCTTGGAGAACGTGTACGGGCTTCATAGTGTTACCTCATCTGGTGTAGCGAAGCGACCCTTGATTGCTGATGCTGCAGCGACCTCTGGAGAAACGAGGTGAGTTCTTCCACCACGACCCTGGCGACCTTCGAAGTTTCGGTTCGATGTTGATGCGCTTCGTTGCCCCGGAGTCAATTGATCGGGGTTCATACCTAGGCACATTGAACAGCTTGGTTCGCGCCATTCAAATCCAGCGTCCAAGAAAATCTTGTCAAGTCCTTCAGACTCAGCCTGCTTCTTTACTCGGTGTGATCCAGGAACTACGAGGGCACGGACAGTGCTGGCTACTTTGTTGCCCTTCGCAACGGCTGCGGCTCCACGCAAGTCCTCAATTCGTGAATTGGTGCATGAACCAATGAATACAACGTCAACTGAAATTTCCTTAATAGGAGTTCCTGGCGTTAGGTCCATGTACTCAAGTGAACGAGTTGTGGAGTTCTTCGAATCGGCATCGGCGTAGTCATCTGGTGATGGAACTACACCATCAAGTGCAACAACCTGAGCTGGGTTCGTTCCCCAAGTGACGAGGGGGACAATGTCAGAAGCCTTAATAACTACTTCCTTGTCGAACGTAGCGCCATTGTCAGTTGTAAGTGTTCGCCAGTACTCAGCGAGCTTTTCGAATTCTGCGCCGTCAGGCACACCAGCACGACCACGTAGGTAGTCAACGGTTGTTTCGTCAGCAGCAATAAGGCCAGCACGGGCACCAGCTTCAATGGACATATTGCAAACTGTCATGCGACCTTCCATTGAAAGAGCACGAATTGCTTCGCCTCGGTATTCAATGACGTATCCTGCGCCTCCACCAGTTCCAAGCGTGTTGACAATCTTTAGAACAATATCCTTTGCAGTAACACCAGGTGCAACATTTCCATCGATGGTGACTGACATGGTCTTAGCTTTTTGCTGGGGCAGCGTTTGGGTGGCGAGAACGTGCTCAACTTCGCTCGTTCCGATTCCAAAAGCGAGTGAACCAAAGGCTCCATGGGTAGAAGTGTGTGAGTCGCCACAAACAATGGTCATGCCTGGCTTAGTGACACCGAGCTCTGGCCCAATGACGTGAACAATTCCCTGGTTCTCATGTCCTCGCGGAAAGAGTGTGATGCCAAACTCAGCACAGTTCTCATCGAGTGCTTCAAGTTGGCGACGAGAGATTGGGTCGTTAACAGGAGTTGAAAGTGGATCTGACGGAACGTTGTGGTCAGCTGTTGCGAGGGTGCGGTCCGGACGACGAACTTTTCGGTTATTGAGTCGAAGGCCATCGAAGGCCTGAGGACTTGTTACTTCGTGTACTAGGTGAAGGTCAATGTAGATGATTGTTGGTTCACCAACGGGAGTAGCCACAACGTGGTCATCCCAAATTTTTTCGTAGAGAGTTCTGTTAGTCATTAGCGAATACCCACAATCTTGACGCGAAGAATTCCAGATGGTGCCTCATACTCAACCAGCTCACCGATTGCTTTTTCAAGGAGTGCTGAGCCAAGGGGAGAAGTTGGCGACGCAACAAGTACTTCGTCTGGCTTTTCTTCAATAGAACCAATGAAGAACTCTTGAAAGTCATCGTCAGCGTCACCTTCATAAACTATTTGAACGATAGATGCATACTGGACTGTTCCGGCATTGCCGTCACGCTCAACAAGTTCATGATTTCTAATTACATGATCAATTTGGCGAATACGAGCTTCCATTTTGCCCTGGTGGTCTTTCGCCGCGTGGTAGTCACCATTTTCAGAAAGGTCCCCGAGGAGTCGAGCAGCTTCAATAACACGGGCGTTTTCGGTGCGTCCGACCGTGGTGAGTTCAGTCCACTCAGCCTTGAGTTTTTCGAGAGTCTCTTTGGTAATACGGTGAATTTCGCCAGCCACAATGCATTCCTTGATTGAAGGGAAGCCTTAATTCTACCTGTAGCCCCGAAAACTCATTAATGGGTTTGCCATAAGGCCTCTAGAGCGACAAAACTAGGGAAACGCTAGGAGGCGCCCATGAGCAAGAAGCCCTACCGCGTTGCCGTAATTGGTGGCGATGGGATTGGACCAGAAGTAACTCAGGCCGCCCTAGATGTAGTCAGAGCAGCAGGAGTTGCAGTTGACTCAACCAACTTCGAGCTCGGTGCCGCACGTTATCTAAAAGATGGTTTTGTCCTTGATGACAAGACTCTTGAAGAGCTACGCGGCTACGACGCAATCATGCTCGGTGCTATTGGACCAGCCATTGGCGACACACGTATTCCTGGTGGAGTGCTCGAGCGCGGTCTACTACTTCGCATGCGTTTCAGCCTCGACCTCTACATTAACTACCGACCATTTCGTGGAGTTCCAGGATCAATCGCGCAGGGTTGTGAGTTCGCCATTGTTCGTGAAAACACTGAAGGACCGTATGCAGGTGAAGGCGGCGTACTTCGTCACGGCACGCCACACGAAATTGCAACACAGGGTTCAGTAAACACTCGCCACGGCGTTGA
>CAINVQ010000203.1 GCA_903854175.1 uncultured Actinomycetes bacterium
ATTCCACAGTTGGTGCGGCTGGAGGGATTCGAACCCCCGACCCTCGGTTCCGTAGACCGATGCTCTAATCCGCTGAGCTACAGCCGCATTGTTACTGGATATCTATCTTAGCCGACCCGACTAACGAGCCCCCAAGCCATTAGATACCATTCGTTTATGGCTACTCCATTCAACGAAGCACTTCCAGACCTTGTAAACAACGCATACGACGCAATGGTTGACATTCGCCATGATCTTCACGCTCACCCCGAGCTCTCAATGGTTGAATACCGCACAACTGACGTTGTCACTAATCGACTTCGTGAACTCGGATGGACTGTAAAGAAGTCACCTACTGAGACTGGTGCTGTTGCAACACTTAAGGGTGGCAAGCCAGGAAAGCGCATCATGATTCGCGCTGACATTGACGGACTGCCTGTTAATGAAGATCTTGACATTTCTTTTAAATCACAAAATGAAAATGTTATGCACGCGTGCGGGCATGATGTCCATACCGCAAGCATCTTGGGTGTTGCTGATGTCTTAGCGCAGCGCCAAGAAGATCTGCCTGGCGAATACACCGTGGTATTTCAACCTGGCGAAGAAGGTTTCGCTGGTGCGAAGTCAATGTTTGATGGTGGACTCTTAGAAGACAACCCGGCTGACTTTGTAGTTGGTGGGCACATCACCTCACTTATGCCAGTTGGAATGATGTTCACCCGTCCAGGTGTGCTCATGGCAAAAGCTCGCCGCCTCATAGTTGAAATTGACGGCAAGGGCGGGCACGGAGCAATGCCAACAAAAGAAGGAAGTGTTGTGCTCGCAATTAGTGCACTTGCTCCCCGCATGGGAGAGATCGCAGCAGGCATGGAATATGACGGTACAAATTGTGCATGCTCAGCTGGAATTCTTAGAACAGGAACTGCGGAGAACGTAGTACCCCAGCATGCACACCTCGCTGGAACACTACGTACGTTCACCGAAGAGCAAGAAGTAGAGGCCCTGCAGCGTTTCTCACAAATTCTTCGTGAGATTGAAGAAGAGTTTCAAGTGAAATGCACTCTTACCAATGACAAGTTTACTCGTCGCGTTGAAAATGTTCCTGAAATTGCAAATCGCGTTCTTGAGATCGGTAAGGAACTTCTTGGCAAGAACAACGCGCTTGTTCTTCCACCAACGTCTGGTAGCGAAGACTTTTCTGAGTTCTTAAACCGCATCCCTGGAAGTTTCATGTTCATTGGTGGAGCACTCGAAGATGGTTCAAGTGGAATGCACCACAGCCCACAATTCGCTGTGGATGACCGTGCAGTTCGACCATTCGCAACAGTGCTTGCAGCTTCAGCAGTAGATCTCGCTCAGCCGTAAAAGAGTTTCGGGGCACCACGAAATGGCGCGTTGTTCCCAGTAATAACAATCCGACTATTTAGGTGTTTGAATGAGCTCGGTGAAATTCTCCGTGCATTCCCTCCAACTAAATGAATTACATCTGCAGAGAATTCATTCGATAATTCTGCAACCGAAGTTTTAACCTTTGCAAGCCAGTCAGATTCGTTACGCGCTCTTCCCTGCTCGCCAAGAAGTTCATCAAAAGACAGCTCATTAGAAAGTACTTCTGCACCGAGATCTCTAACAGGAACTAATTTCCCTTCTTTTACTAACGCAAGTCCCACGCCAGTGCCAAGTGCGAGAACAAGTTCAGTTCCAGTCCCTTCAATACAGCCAAGAGCCGCCATGCTCGCATCGTTTACTACTCGGACGTCTTTATTCGTCTTTTCACGCAACGCACCTTGAAAGTCAAAGCCACACCAACGAGCATGAATCTCTTCATCAATAGGTGTTCCAGCACCTTTTAGCCTTGAAAGGTTTCCAGGATGAACTACATGGCCATCTCGAAACTCACCCGGGAACCCAACGCCCACTAACGCAACGTCAGTCAGGTTGATACGAGCAGAGATCACTTGTACTAAATGATCTGGTCCGCATGGGTATGGAGTTAAACGACGCTTTGGCGTTCCAACAAGTTCGCCAAAAAAGTCAACAAGGCAAGATTTAATAGATGTTGCACCAATGTCAATCGCCAGCACGACGTCTTGATTTGTTGCATTCTCCATTAGGGCATCGTAGAACTAAACAGTTTCTGTCAAACTTTGTGGGTAAATAAAGGTAAAACTGGTCAACAAATACTGACTACATCTGCGAGAATGGTCTCGTGCTAATTGCCCAGTCTCATAATTTGATCTACAAATGGCCATCATTCGCCGTTTACGCAGCAGCTTTTGGTGTCCTATTACTAGGACTACTAATAGGTGTTCTATGGAACCGTCGCCGCGGACACCGCGCAATTGCCCAACGTCTCAATGCCCTTGGATCACGCCTAGGCGCTGAAGCGGACATTTCTGACGGCAAAGTAGAAACAGCAATCACATTCCTTGAAGAAGTAACTGGTGCCGCAACAACCGCGGTAAGCGAATCATCAGCTGAAACAATTCGACTTCGACGTTCTCTCGACGCACTTCCACTTGGACTCGTTCTTTGCGATGAAGCTGGAAATGTAATTTTTAGAAACTCACAAGCTGAAGCTCTCATGGAGAGTCGATACGGCGATGCACTTGGTGCACAAGCTGTTACCGAAGTACTCAGCGAAGGTTGGGCCAATGGAGTTGCTGAGCGCACAATTGACATTTATGGTCCACCTCGTCGCACTCTAAGTATTCGCGCAACGGTTATTGATGACGGAAGACGACCACTTGGTGTCATTGCCGCTATTGAAGATGTTTCCGAACGTCGCCGTCTAGAAGATATTCGACGCGACTTTATTGCCAACGTTTCTCATGAGCTAAAGACCCCTATGGGCGCACTTGGGCTTCTGGCAGAAACATTGCAATACGAAAAAGATCCAAACGTTGCAGCTCGGCTTGCTGACCGAATCAACTCTGAAGCATTCCGAGTTAATCGAATTATTGAAGACCTGCTCGACTTATCGCGAATCGAAAGCGAAGGGTCGCCAACTCGTGAACCAATTTCTGTCTCGCTCTTTGTCGCTGACGCCATTGAGAGAATTAGAACTGCAGCAGAACAACAAGACGTTACGGTGGAATTCAAAGAGCCGGAAACCAATTTTGTTGTCGTAGGTGACCGTCGTCAACTGGTTTCAGCAATGCACGCGCTTCTTGAAAATGCTGTCGTGTATTCACCTGCAAAGGGCAAGGTAACCATCAAAACAGAGCGCATTGATGAGTCAATCAATGAATCCGGAGAGCATGTAGGTCCACTAATTCGCATCACCATCAAGGACCAAGGTGTTGGAATCCCTGAAAAAGATCTTGAGCGCATTTTTGAACGTTTCTACCGTGTTGACCCGGGCCGTGCTCGTCAAACTGGTGGCACAGGACTAGGTCTAAGTATTGTTCGACACGTGGCACAAAACCATGGTGGAAATGTTCTTGTCACCTCAACGGAAGGGGAAGGATCAAAGTTCTCACTTGACCTTCCAATGAATCAATAATGTCGAAAAACAACAAAGAAGAAAAGAAGATCAGCCTCCTCGTCGTAGAAGACGAAGAGTCCTTTATTGACGCACTCGAAATTGGCCTTGACCGTGAAGGATTTAAAGTCACCATTGCTCGCGACGGACAAGAGGCACTCGATAAGTTCTCCGAAGGGAAATTTGATGCAATCCTTCTCGACCTAATGCTCCCAAAGGTTTCTGGACTTGATGTTTGTAGAACAATTCGTGCCAAGAGTGATATCCCAATCATCATTGTGAGCGCGAAGAGTGAAGAAGTTGACATGGTCTTGATGCTTGAACTTGGCGCTGACGATTACGTCACAAAGCCATACCGCCTTAGAGAGCTCGTTGCTCGCATTCGTGCGGTGCTTCGTCGTCGTGAAACGTACACTCCATCAGACGAACCAAGCAGTGAGATTATGGAACTTGGTCCAATACTTCTCGACATTGATTCACGCAGATGTTACGTAAGCGGCGAAGAGATAAAGCTTCGGAAAAAAGAGTTTGCACTTCTTCGAAACCTTCTTGAAAATCCAGGTCGAGTTATGACTCGTGAGGTTCTTATTGACCGCGTATGGGGCGATGACTACGTTGGCGACACCAAAACTCTCGACGTGCACATCAAGCGACTTCGCACATTGATTGAGTTTGATCCTAAGAATCCAATGCACATCACCACTATTCGTGGTGTTGGCTACCGCTTCGAGTTAACTAAGCCGGAATAACAGTTTTGCCGCCGAGGTATGGCGCAAGAACCTCTGGAAGAACAATCGAGCCATCAGCTTGACGACCTGTTTCTACGAGTGCCGCCCAAATACGTGCCCACGCCAGCGCCGATCCGTTTACCGTGTGCACCAAGGCCGTAGAGCCATCTTCAGTGCGGTAACGAACGTTCGCACGACGGGCCTGGAAGTCTCTAAACCAACTAACTGATGAAACTTCTAGGTAGCGATCAACGCCTGGGCTAAATACTTCCAGGTCAATTGTTTTAGCTGATGAGGTTCCGAGGTCTCCGGTGCAGAGATTGAGCACACGGTATGAAAGCCCGAACGCCTGCAGCATTGCTTCAGCACGAGCCAAGATGTCAGCGTGTGCTGCTTCAGCTTGTTCTGGAAGACAGTAGGCAAACAGTTCAACCTTGTCGAATTCGTGCACACGAAGAAGACCTCGTGTGTCTTTTCCAGCTGATCCAGCTTCTCGACGGAAACATGCAGTCTGTGCGGTGTAGCGAACTGGCAATGTCTTTGGATCAAGAATCTGGTCACGAAGCATTGAAGTGAGCGGTACTTCAGAAGTTGGAATTGCCCATAAGTCATCTCGTTCAATGGCGTACATGTCGTCTTGTGACTTGGGAAGATGACCAGTCGACATCATTGTTTCAGTCAGCGCGAAACTTGGTGGACGAAGTTCTTCGTAGTCATTCATGTGTTGATCTAATGCATAAAAACCTAAGGCACGCAGAAGCCGTGAACCGAATCCGCGGTAGAGAGGGAACATCGAACCAGCAATTTTCGCGCCGGACTCCATGTCGAGAAGACCGAGTTCAACACCAATCTCCCAGTGAGGCTTTCGCTGGTGTTCGGCGTATACCGGTGCAGGTTTGCCTTCATCCATACCTGGCCACCAGCGACGCAGCTCAACGTTTTCTGTTTCGTCTTTGCCTATCGGAACTTCAGGTGATGGAAGATTAGGGATAAGAAGGAGTCGACTACGTAACTCTCCCCCAACTTCATCCGTTTTTGCACTGGCGGCACTTTCCAGGTCACCTATTGACCGACTTTTTTCAGTAAGTGCTTCTGCAGTAGCGGTGTCTTTGTTGCGTCGAGCTTCACCAACTTGGCGAGAAAGGTCTTTAACTTCAGCACGAAGACGCTCTGCCTCTTGCAAGAGCCGACGATGTTCGACGTCAAGGTCAATGATTTCGTCCATTGTGGATGGCGAAATTCCACGACGAGACAGCGCTTCCTTAACAAAATCTGGCTCTCGGCGTAGTTGTACAAGATCAATCATGAGTACAAGACTACCGATACTTGCCACGAGGGGTGTTTCGAGCGGTTAGTTTCAAAGTACATGAGTTACGCCATTGAAGCCCAAAATCTCTCAGTTACCTACGGTGAACTACGCGCCGTAGACGGCGTTGATTTTCACGTTGGCTACGGAGAAGTTGTCTCGCTGCTTGGTCCCAACGGAGCTGGAAAAACAACCGCCGTTGAGACGCTCCTTGGATTCCGGTCTCCCTCGTCTGGGTCAGCTCGTATCCATGGTCTCGACCCAGTGCGAGACCATATGGAAGTTGTTCTTAGAACAGGCGCGCTTCTGCAGCGCGGTGGCGTGTGGTTTCCTATGTCACCGATACAAGTTCTCCGTCTCACGTCGAGCTACTACCAAGCTCCACGCGATGTGAACGAACTGCTCGATCTTTTGGACCTTCGTCGTTGCGCAAAAACTCCATGGCGAAGACTGAGTGGTGGCGAACAACAGCGCACTCTTCTCGCCCTTGCACTTCTTGGTCGTCCTAAAGCACTACTGCTTGACGAACCAACAACCGCAGTTGATCCAGAAGGTCGACAAGTCATTAGAGACCTCATTAAAACTGAGCGCGACAGAGGTTGTGCACTACTGATTACAACTCATGAGCTCAGTGAGGCAGAACGAGTTGCGGACCGAGTTGTTGTAATGAATCGAGGGCACATAGTTATTCAAGGAACTCTCGATGAGCTCAGTGGTTCCCCAGAAATGATCTTGGAGGTTTCAGGTCCTATTGATCCCTCAGCGTTGAGTTCAATTCTTTCGTGCAACGTAACACTCGATGGTCCATTGCAACTTCGCTGTGACACCTCATCAACACCGGAAAAGATTTCATTAGTAACTTCATACTTAGCCAGTGTCAATGTTTCAATGACATCACTTCGAACACGTGCTTCGCTCGAAGAGCGTTACCTAGAGCTAATAGGTAACGAGAATTCTGAGGTCCGTTCATGAAGCCTTGGTGGGCACAGACTCGTGCAGAAATTGAAATGACCCTTCGTCGTGGTGAGACGTTGCTGCTCACCATTGGCATTCCAGTGCTGTTGCTGGTGTTCTTTTCAATTTCCAACGTCACCACCTCGCCTACCCCTCACCGAGTTGACTTCATTGCGCCAGGTATCTTGGCGCTTTGCATAATGTCAACGTCACTCGTTGCCCTCTCAATCAGCACCGGATTTGAGCGCTCCTACGGTGTACTGCGTCGACTACACGTAACACCACTTGGATCTCGCAGACTTATTGGCTCAAAGATCGCAGCAGTACTTGTCACCGAAGTCATTCAAGTAATTGTTCTCTCTGTTGTCGCGCTTCTTCTCAACTGGAACCCACGTGGCGGACTCAGTGGTGCTCTGCAAGTTACGGGGCTAATGGTTCTCGCCTCTGGTGGGTTTGCGGGCATTGGGCTTCTTCTTGCTGGGCGACTTAAGGCAGAAGTAAACCTCGCCGCTAGTAACGGTCTTTATTTAATTCTCTTGCTAGTTTCAGGAATCGTGGTGCCAATTAGCTCTATGCCTCAAGCGCTGCAGAGCATTGTTGTGGCAACCCCTTCGGGTGCACTCGCCGAAGGTCTGCACCGCGTTTTGGGACTTGGCCTTGGGCCAACTGTTGGCGACTGGATCAGCGTTGGGCTTTGGGCACTACTGGCACCACTGCTCGCAATGCGAACATTCCGCTTTGACTAGTTAAGTAGTGCGAGCCCTTTAGAGAATTCGCTAACAGGAATTGCACCCAGGTAGACGCCCTTCACAACACCGTTTTTACTAACAAATATTGTTTCGGGCAAATTTGCAATACCGAACTCATTTGATGTGACCTTGCCGTCTGGGTCAAACGCGACTGGAAATGAAAGTCCCATTTGCTTTACAAATGTACGGCCAGCACTTTGTGCATCGAGTGCATCAATACCAACAACTTGGGTTGAACCAAGGTTGTGAGTGTTTAAATATTTTTCAATCTTCGGAAGTTCTTCACGGCATACTGTGCACCAGCTGGCAAAAAACATCACGACGCCCGGGTGACCTGACTTCCATGGAGCATTGACATCTGGCCCCCCATTTAACGATGCCTCGGTAAAAGCCTTGACGGATTTGCCAACTTGATTTGAGGTTGTGAGTGCTGATGGCTGCTGCACGCTGCCACCAGTGAAGTATGAAACAACAGCGATCAACGCAATGGCAATGACAAGTCCAATACCAATTGAAACGAACATCATTGGCGAGGGGTGGCCTCGCTGTGGCTTAGTGGTTTCTGACGAGGACATCAACAGCCATCATTACGAAAAGACCCGTGAGGTAAGTGATTGAAAAGTGGAAGAGTCGCATGGCTTCATTAACATCTGCCTTGTCTTCACGTGCATGAACGTAGAGCTTAAATGCGTAGAAGGTAAACATTCCACCAAGCAGCGTCGCTGAAAGTGCGTAAACCCATCCGAGGTGTGCAGCTGGGCCAACCAACATTGTGAGTGCCCACATAATTACTGAGTAGATCATGATTTCAAGTGTGGTGCGACGAAGTGATGCAACGACGGGCATCATTGGAACGTTTGCGGCGGCGTAGTCATCACGGTAACGAACAGCCAGCGCCCAAAAGTGCGGCGGGGTCCAGATAAAGATGATGACGAACAAAAGCACTGGTGTCCACGACAAGTTGTTCGTGACGGCAGCCCAGCCAATAAGCACTGGAACAGCGCCCGCAGCTCCACCAATAACAATGTTCTGCTTGGAACGACGCTTCAACCAGATGGTGTAAATAAAAACGTAGAAAGCCGTTGCGCCCATTGCGAGCCAGGCGGACAGAAAGTTCACGCGCCACGCAAGAAGTCCAAATGAAAGCAGTTCGAGAACGCACGCAAATATTGTTGCGGCACGTGGTGTCATTACACCAGTAACGAGTGGGCGCATCTTGGTGCGTTCCATAATTGCGTCGATGTCACGGTCGTAGACCATGTTGAATGTGTTGGCCCCACCAGCAGCAAGGGTGCCACCTATCAGTGTTGTAATCATCAGCCAAATACCTGGGATCCCATTGGCTGCAACGACCATGGTGGGAATTGTTGTCACCAGCAGCAGCTCAATAATTCGAGGCTTTGTGAGCGCAATGTAGCCCTTAATAACGTGAATTGCTGATCGCTGAGGGGCAGTTGTAGTCATGGGTGCCATTCTACGAGCCAAGCAATAGCCCTAGGCTGGAGCCGTGTCTACGTCTCGTTTAACCGTCTCTGTCCCAGTGTTTCGCTGGCTAGCTTTCATCACATTTCTGTCAATGATCTTGATTGTGCTGAGTGGGGGCGCTGTTCGCCTCACCGGGTCAGGACTCGGGTGCCCAGACTGGCCCACCTGTTTCCAGGGTCAAATAGCTGGCTCGTGGGACATTCATCCCTTTATTGAGTACACCAATCGAATGATCACCGGTGCACTCGTACTAGTCACAACAATTGTTTTCATCGCGGCATTTTTTCGAGCACCAAAACGACGTGATCTTATTGTTCTCTCTGGACTCTTGATCCTTGGGATTTTTGCTGACGCGATTCTCGGTGCGTTCGTGGTGTACACAAAACTAAATCCTTGGTTGGTTTCAGTGCACATGCTGCTTTCAATCGCCATGGTCGTTGTTGGAGCAATTTTCTATCACCGATCAAAATATGTCTACGGCCCTGATGCTCGCGCAGACGTCAGAAGCCCCCACTTCTTGCGCATTGCTCGACTTCTATGGATTCCCTTCGGTGTGCTTCTCGTTACAGGAACAATCACTACTGGCTCGGGGCCACACGCTGGTTCCTTCCAAGGCCAGATGCGCGCTCGACGACTTCCATTTGTATTTCAAGATGCAGCGTGGGTTCACTCATTGGCGGCAATTCTTTTTATTGGCCTGGTGCTAGGACTTCTCATAAGTATTTGGAAAACATCTGCTCCAGAAGCACTACAGCTCGGCGTCAGACGACTTGTCATCATTTCACTGCTGCAAGGATTAATTGGCGCAGCGCAGTATGTAACGCACGTACCCGTTGTATTGGTTGAGCTACACATTGCTGGTGCGGTTTCACTCGCGATTGGTGTGACGCAGTTTCACTTGCGACAAACTGCTCACGACCGTGAACCACTGATTCCAAAAAAATAACCACCGGATGGTGCGCGGTATATACCGCCACCTTTTGGTGGAGACGATGGGGATCGAACCCACGACCTCAGGCTTGCAAAGCCCGCGCTCTACCAACTGAGCTACATCCCCTAGGGGAATATCATCCTAGCACATAGCCAACTAGTCGGGCTGATGACGCCTGATTGCACGCTCTCGCTGGCGATCAATCCTCAGCATTTTGCGCTCCACATCAGCCCATTG
>CAINVQ010000204.1 GCA_903854175.1 uncultured Actinomycetes bacterium
GCTTTGTATTCCTGAACTAGTGCGAGTTCGAGAGTCGACTCGTAGTCATCAAGCTCTTCATCGGCCATGGAGGCAGATTAAGCTTTTTCGGTAACGCGCAATTCCTTGATCTTCGCAGCTTTTCCACGAAGGTCACGGAGGTAGTACAACTTGGCGCGTCGAATGTCACCGAATGAATCGACTTCAATCTTGGCGATTGTCGGAGCGTGAACTGGGAATGTGCGCTCTACGCCAACTCCGAAGCTCACCTTACGAACAGTGAAAGTTTCCTGAAGACCAGATCCCTGACGACGGATAACTACGCCTTTGAAGACCTGAATACGCTCACGGGTTCCTTCAACAACACGTACGTGCACGTTAAGGGTGTCTCCTGGGCGGAATGCTGGAATGTCGTCGCGAAGTGAGTCGCGGTCAATTAGGTCGGTCGGATTCATGAGAGCGGTCCCTTTCGGATCACTGAGGCTTTAAGAGTTTAGCGGGTTTTACCGCTCTAATCCAAAGGAGGGAATTCAGCCAAAATTTCCTGGTCACTGGCGCTGAGGCCACCACGGCGCTCAATCAGGTCCGGACGGCGCTTTACGGTGCGTCTGAGGGCCTGTGCACGGCGCCATCTGGCAATCTTGGCGTGATCTCCAGAGCGAAGAATCTCTGGAACTTCAAGGCCACGAAAGTCAGCAGGCTTGGTGTAATGCGGGTATTCCAAGAGCCCATCACCGAATGACTCTTCAACGCTTGATTCATCATTACCTAATGCACCAGGGAGCAATCGAACAACTGCCTCAATGACACACAGGGCCGCGAGTTCACCACCCGCGAGCACAAAGTCACCGAGAGAAATTTCGTCGTCAACAACAAGGTCAATAGCTCGTTGGTCAAACCCTTCGTAGCGGCCACAGAGAAGTGAGAAACCATCGAGCTGACTGAGCTCGCGTGCAACTTCATGGGTGAAGGGTCGACCCGATGGAGTTAGCGCAATAAGTGGCTTCATGATTGAAGGATTCTTCTCCATTGTCGCAACAATTGGTTCAGCGCGAAGCACCATTCCAGCTCCTCCGCCGTAAGGGGTGTCATCAACACTGCGGTGAACGTCAGTGGTTTCATCGCGAAGATCATGAACATGGAGTTGCCAAACATCTCGCTCAGCGGCACGTCCCAATACAGAAGTGTGTGCGTACTGAGTGATTGCCTCTGGGAAAAGCGTTAGAACATCAATCCTCTTCGACATCGAACAGTCCTTTCGGCACATCAACATCAATGCGAGTGTTTGGCTCAACTTGCACAACGAACGTAAGAGGAACAAGTAGACCAGTGTCTAGAACAAGAATGTCGCTGGCTGGGTTTTCTTCTACTTCTAAAACCTTGCCACGCATGATGCCTTCTTGGTCGTACACCTCGGCATTAAAAAGCTCATCAATCCAAATTGCGTCATCGTCATCAAGCCCCGGAGCAGAGAGCACTAGACCACGAAGCATTTCTGCCTGTTCACGAGTTGTAGTTCCTTCGAATGAAACTATGTATCGCTGCTGGTGCTTGGCGCCCGCTTTAACAATGAGAACGCCGCGTTCGGTAGTTAGCTCTGTCCCTGGAGCAATACGTTCTTTGACGCGATCGGTCCAGAAGTCAACAAGAACTTGACCCTTGAGACCTTGGGCCTTGATGATTCGCCCGACTTCGAGCGTAGGGCGCTCTGAAGCGCTCACAATTAGTCGACGATGTCGACA
>CAINVQ010000205.1 GCA_903854175.1 uncultured Actinomycetes bacterium
CTGCTAAGCGCAAGCCAGCTGCAAAAAAGAAGTAGTCAAACACCCTTAGGGGTATTTGTGGCTAAACGGGGGCTTCGGCCCCCGTTTAGTGCTTTCTAGAACTACTTCAGATCTGAAGGTTCGTCCACGTCGAAGCCCCAAGGGCTATCAAGCACCGTGAGGTACCCAACTCCGAGACGCCCTGCCTCTTGCTCGTGAAGCATCCTCGAGCCAACGCCATAGTGAAAATGGAAATCTAGACCTGTTGGCAGGCTGAGAATGTTTGTCCCAGATCCGTGATGGTCGCTCACCATGGTGATTGGTGCCGGCGGTGAAAAATCTCGAAGTCCATTCGGGTTCTTTAAATCCCCGTGAACAACATGGAGTTGTTCGTATCGAGAAGTGAGAGCGCCATAGGCATTCGAGACTGCTTCATTAAGACCGCTCGAATTCGACTCGATTACTTCAATGCCAAGCTCAGTAGCGAATGAAGTTATTTGAGAGCATTCACTCAGAACAATTACCTTGCGGGTGCCACAACTTTCAATAACTCCTCGAGCCAGCTGCTCAGCAAGTTCATTTACATTAAGCGTGGAGTCTTTACGAAGTCGGTCTTTAGCCAGGTCAAACTGCTTTAGGGGCAACAAGAACGCGTCAAAGGTCATTAAACAATGCTAGACACTGTTTGAACACCACTTTCACATGACAGACAAATCGAACGATCTACTTGCCTTTGAAAGGCCACTCATTGAACGAGGAGAAATCGTCGTTGGCTTAGACGAAGTTGGCAGAGGGGCACTCGCTGGGCCGCTCACCGTGGGTGCTGTGGTGTTGCGAGAACTGCACGCCCCACCTTCAGCGCTTACTGATTCGAAATTACTCACGCCACTTCGTCGTGAAAAATTAGTCGACCCAATTAAGCAGTGGGCGAGTGCATGGTCACTTGGTTCTGTTTCGTCAGCCGAGATCGATGAATGGGGCCTTCGTCTGGCACTCGCGGTTGCAGCGACAAGAGCCATGGAAGGATTGTCGGTGCTTCCAACATTCGCGCTTATTGACGGTTCGTTTAACTTGCTCGATGCCCCACTTGACGTGAAGTTTGGAAGCTCAGCACCACCAGAACTTCGCTACGCAAACTTGCCGCACTCAACGATTGTTAAAGGTGATCAAAAGTGTGCATCAATTGCTGGAGCTTCAGTGCTCGCAAAAGTTGCGAGAGACGAGGTGATGACGAATCTGAGTTCAGATTTTCCTGGATACGGATGGGACGGAAATAAGGGTTATGGAGCGTCGGCACATCTCAAAGCACTTAGTGAGTTAGGCACCACGCCATATCACCGAGTCTCTTGGAACTTGCCTACATACAAAGGTGAGGAGTAGCCAACTCGGCCACGACTACGTAAACATCGACTGCTATTGTCTACGTATGTCATATAGGTACGAAAATGAACCGAAAATAAGCAGATTTGCTCAGCGAAGAACTCCAAAAATCGCGGCAATTCTCCTTATAGCGCTCATTGTTGTTGTGACAATGGCTTATTCAAATGCTAATAAGCACACGGCCGCGAAAGCGATTCCAAGCAGCGTGTCGGCGCGTGCAAATCTCACCGACAGTTATTCATCAACCGTTGCTATTGCGACAAAGTTTTCAAGTGACTTAAAGAGCTGTAAGAACGTGGACTGTGTTAACTCAGCAGCAGCAGCAGCCTTGAGTGATCAAGCAAACATAGCTTCTTATCTGGCACCGAGCCTGTACCCAGATGCCTCGTTTTATACGTATGGCCTCTACCAAGCAGACATTGTCTCACTCCAAAAGTTCTACCTAGCAGTTGGCCAGGCGAGTACAACAACAAGTGTGCTTTCGAGTGTTGCTGGCTGGAAGCAGCTTTTAGCGAAAACCAAGTTCGATGAACTTGCACTGCTGAAGTTACTTAAATAACTAGACAGTTGCTATTGCGGTAGTTGTTCGAAGCGGAAAGTGGCATGCGACAACGTGTCCAGGCGAGACCTGTGTATATGGTGGTTCTTCATTGGTGCAAATATCTGAGGCCATAGGGCAACGTGTTCGGAACCGACATCCTGATGGTGGGTTAATTGAACTTGGTAGTTCGCCACGCACTTGAATTCTCTTGCGCTCACGTGCGATCTTTACATTGGCAATGGGTACAGCATCGATCAGACCTTGCGTGTAATGGTGCGCCGGATTAGCAAGTACATCATTGGCTGGCCCAACTTCTACGAGCTTGCCTAGATACATAACTCCAATGCGGTCAGAGATGTAGCGAACAACCGCTAGGTCGTGGCTAATGAGGATGTAAGAAAGGTTGTGCTGCTTGCTGAGGTCCTGCATCAAATTAAGAATTTGTGCTTGAACTGAGACGTCGAGTGCCGAAACTGGCTCGTCAGTAATCACCAATTTAGGTCGAACGGCGAGTGCACGCGCTAGGCCAATGCGCTGGCGCTGTCCACCAGAAAACTCGTGAGGGTAGCGTTCTGCGACCTCTGGCGAAAGACCAACTTCATTGAGCAGTTCTGCAACTTGCTGGTATCGACTACTTCTTGTTCCGAGATTTTGAATCTCGAGAGGTTCAGCAATGATTTCTAGAACTCTCTTACGCGGGTCTAGTGAGGCGTATGGGTCTTGGAACATCATTTGTCTGACGCGAGCGAGTTCTTTTGGTACTTCTTTGCCCTTAAGTGTTTTGTCAACACCGCTGAAAGTAATCGTTCCACTGTTAGCTTCTTCAAGACCAACAATGAGTCGCCCGAGAGTTGTTTTTCCGCATCCCGACTCTCCCACGAGACCGAAGGTTTCGCCTTGAGCGACATCAAAACTTACATTTGATACGGCTGAAACGAATTCATGCTGGCGATTGAAAACCCCACGGGAACGAAGTGGGAAGTTCATAACTGCGTTACGTACTTCTAGTAGCGATGAAGGCTTAACGTCTGAGTCATTTGAACTGTCTCGAATAACAACCTTGGTTTCCTGTGGACCATTGATTGGATGAAAACAAGCAAAGAGATGGTTATCGGTTGAATTCGTTAGTGCAGGCTGCTCAGTTCTGCACTGTTCAGTTGCAAGTTTGCAGCGTGGCGCGAAGTGACAACCTACGATTTCCGTAGAAAGATCAGGTGGCATTCCGGCGATTGCTTGTAATTGAGTTCCTGGCGCAGCATCGAGTCGTGGAACCGACGAAAGAAGCGCCCCGGTGTAAGGGTGACGCATATTTTCGAAGATGTCCTCAGTGAGGCCAACTTCGACTTTTTGCCCCGCGTACATCACAACAACTCGGTCAGTTCGTCCTGCAATAACCCCCATGTCGTGAGTGATGAGAATCACGGCCATTTGTAGTTCGCTGCGGAGTCGGTCAAGTAGGTCAAGAATTTGAGCCTGGATAGTTACGTCAAGAGCGGTAGTTGGCTCGTCGGCAATAAGCACTTTTGGTTCACAAACAAGAGCCATTGCAATCATTACTCGCTGGCGTAGTCCGCCGGAGAGTTCATGAGGGTACTGATCCAGTCGTTGCTCTGGATTTGGCATTTCAACCAAACGAAGAACTTCAAGTGCTCGAGCTCGAGCTTCCTCCTTCGAGGCGCCACGGTGAATTCGAAATCCTTCACCAATCTGCTCACCAATTTTTTTAACTGGATGAAGTGATGTCATTGGGTCTTGGGGGATAAGTGCAATCTCGTTACCTCGAACGCTGAGCATCTCTTGCTCTGAGGCCGTTGCAAGGTCTTTTCCACCCATTTTGATTGATCCACCAACTATGTGCCCGTTATTACTCAAAAGGCGCATAATCGACATTCCGATGGTGCTCTTGCCGCATCCTGACTCACCAACGATGCCAACACACTCGCCTGGAGCGATACTGAATGACACGTTCTGAACCGCACGCACGCTTCCGCTACGGATCGAATATGAGATGCTTAGATTTTTTATATCGAGTAGTTGCATCATCGTTCCTGAAGTCGTACTTCAAAGGCGTCACGTAAGGCATCACCAATGTAGTTAGTGGATAGAACGAGCAAAATAAAAACAATCGCCAGTGGCCAGAGCGTCCACCAAGATCCATTTTCAAATGTATCAATCGCATTTTGAATCATGGTTCCCCAGTCAATGGCTGGGGCCTGAAGTCCAAATCCTAGAAATCCAAGACTTGAGAGGGCGAGAATCGAGTCGCCGAGCGCGAACGTAGCGGTAGTGACCATTGTTGAAATTGCGTTTGGCAAAATGTGCTTCATCATAATTCTTGATCCTGAGCCACCCATGACTCGAACGGCTTGTGAGTATTCACGATTGCGCAGCTGAAGAGCTTCTCCACGCATTAGTCGAGCAACGCCAAACCAGCCAGTTGCACCAATAACTATTATGAGTCCAAGAGTGGATCGACCCCAAATGGTGATGATTAGCAGCAGCAAATAGAGACCGGGAATTGAAAGCAGCATGTCATCAATTCGCATCATGATTGCGTCAATCCAGCCACCACGAAATCCAGCAAAAATTCCATACGCAACACCAAAAGTCATTGTCACGATTGCTGATAAATAACCAATGAGAAGTGAATATCTTCCGGCGAACATGATGAGACCGAGCTCGTCAAATCCACTGCTAGAGCATCCTAAGAGGTGATGAAGGCTAGGCCCTGAATAACCGAGCGTGCTGGAGTCGTAGCACGAGTTATTTGAAAAATTGTTGTAAGCAGTAAAGCTGGTCTTATAGAACAAAGGAATGACAATACAAGCAATGGTCAGCAGCACAATGTAAATGAGTGATGCAACAGCGAGCTTGTTTTGCATAAATACGCGCACCATTTGTCGAAGCATTGTTCCTTTTGATGCGGGAGCGTAGTTCGGCGCTGAAGCAGTTGGCGATGATGTTTGATCCATGGTTACCTCTTCCCCTGAAGCCGGATGCGAGGATCAGCAAAAACCAGAAACACGTCAGCCAGGAGATTTCCAAGCACCGTAAACACACTAAGCAGCAAAGTGATCATCATCACTGTCGTAAAGTCACCAACTTGAACAGACTTCACGGAGAGTATTCCCATGCCTGGAAAATTAAAGATGGATTCAATAATTAGAGCTCCGCTGAAAATTCCGGGAAGTGACAATCCAAGAATTGTAAGAAGAGGGATTGCAGAAGGACGAAGCACATGGCGAAAGAGCACGCGACGGTTACTTGCTCCTTTGGCTCGAGCAGTTCGAACGTAATCCTGAACAAGTGTGTCCAACGCTGAGCCTCGCATATAACGAGAGAGCCCTCCAATCGACAAGAAGACAATGGCTGCGAAGGGAAGGAGGAACATTGAAGAGTTATGAATCATGTACATAGGGAAGTTTGCTGCTGATACTTCCTGTGCAAATGAGTCAATTCCAACCTGTCCAATACTGAACTGAATTGCCAGGTAGCGAATCATCAAGATTGAAAGTAGCGCTGCTGGCGTTGAATACAAAATAAAAATAAACGAAGTCGTCGAGTAATCCCACGTTTTGTTGCGCTTAATAGCTTGGGTGAGCCCAAGTGGGATAGCGAGGCAAATCGAAATGATTGTTGGCGGGAGCGTCAGGAATATTGATCGCCAAACATTTCCACCAATCATTGTTGAAACTGGAACCCCACTTGTTCCTTTAGCGAGTGAAATACCAAAATCACCATGAAAAACACCCCATAGCCATGAGATGTACTGATCCCAAATTGGTCGATTGAGTCCGTGAGCCTGCACCCACTTTTCAAGGATGTAGTGAGGTGTCCTGATTGAATTTGCAGCGATTGCGAGACTGATTGGCTTGTAGTAAAGGTGAGGAAGAAGGAAGGTGATTATTGATACACCAAAGCAAATAATGATCCCCTGAAATAGCCTTCGGAGTATATATTGCACCTGATAATCCTATCAAAATAGCTAACTTAATGAAAAAAGGCCGCCCTCCAAATGGAGGGCGGCCTTTTTTAAATGATTACTTGCTCGAGTACTCCGGCATGAAGTTTGAAAGCGGGTTCGGTGGAAGCGCTCCCTTAATCTTCTTGCTTAATACTCCAACGCCAAGTGATGTTGGCTCCCAAAGTCCTGGGAGAATATCTGCGGTGTACTGCGCAAAGCTTTGCTTTACACCATTAATCACAACGTCAGGGTTCGCTTCATTAAGAGCAAGGTCACCGAGAGTTGTGTCAGCAATCAACTTGTCCATTGTTGCGTCGGTGAATCCACCGTTGTTAGACATTGCGCCTGTAGCAAAAATAAGTTCACCAGATGGGTAGTAGTCAGGTGCGTAAACCCATCCACCGTACCAACCAATTTGCCAGTCAGCTGAGCCACCATACACAACAGATGCAATTGTGTTCGCAGTTGCTGCCGTTGTGTCAACTTCGATACCTTCGCTAGCCCAAGCAGCTTGCTCAGCGTTAACGATTTGCTGAGTCAGCGGGCTACCTGATCCATACAACATGGTGAGGCGAAGCTTGGTCTTGTTCAAGATTGGGTACGCAGCACTTCCACAACCGTATGTTGCATCGTAACCAGGGTTAGTTGACGTACAAACTGATGCTTTTGAAGCATTGATGGTCCAACCGTGTGCCTTAAGCAATGCTGTTCCCTTGCTTACGCTGTAAGGGTATGAGTTAGTGATTCCCTTGCTTTCAGGGCTCGCTGGAATAACTGGGATTGCACCATACGTTGGTACTCCGTAGCCGTTCATAGCGTGCTTGATGATTCCGAGCTGGTCAACACCGTACTGGAGCGCCTGACGGATGTAGAGCTGGTTAATTTCAGACCAAGCGTCACCAGTTTTTGAAACTGCGTGCGGGTTATCTGAGCCGCCTGCTGCTGTTCCAAAGTTGTAATACGCATAGTCAAAGCTCCAGGTACCACCTGAACGAGGCGTGTAATTAGAAAGCTTCATTGAAGGAAGAAGCGTTCCAACTTTTCCAGGAGCTGGTGCTCTTGTCACGTTTGTTGGCAACACTCCACCAGAGTCGAGCTTTCCAGCCTGCAATGCTGCAATCTCAGCAGCGTCACTTGCATATGGAATGAACTGAACTTTTGCATACTTAGCCTTAACGGGACCATCGTATGAAGCATTTGGAACCAAAGAAATGTTTCCAGTGGCTGCACCATTCGCAACTCCCCATTTGTCGAGGCGCCATGGGCCGTCAGCCCACTTCCAAAGTGCGTCGTTCTGGTGAGCTGGGACGTCTTCTGCAACGAGGTACTCGTACACCTGTGCACAAGGGTCAGTTGCAACTACCTTGTCAGAACCACTTGCGGTAGCTGACCATGTTGCACCAGAGCAACCACCTGAACCTGGAGTTGCTCCAGTTGAAGTTATGTCCCACGCAAGTGGCATTGGAACTACTGATGTAAGGAAGTTGTATGTCAACCACATTGAGTTGAATAGTCCGTCCATGGTTACTGTTAGAACATTGGCGCTTGTTACTACAACATTCTTGACTTGGTCTGGAAGTCCGAAGCCTGGAATGTAGTTTGCGTAGTTAGATGCCTCTGCCTTGTCCATGTTGAACCAGAACATTAAAGAACGAGCATCAACTGGCGAAGTCGCTCCAGCACCGTTGGACCATTTCCAGCCCTTAGTAGTAATAGTGATTACTGTGTTTCCACCAACTGTTGTGAAAACTGGTTCGTTCACTAAAGAAAGATCTTTCTGGATTGTGATGTCAGCGCCTTTTCCCATCCAAAGCATTGGGCGGTACATTGGTGCCTGAATGTCAGAAACGTTGTAGACAGTGTTTGTTCCGCCTGGAGTAAATGGCATGAGGTTTGTGGCAGTAGCTGAGACAAACGGAACGCTAAATGTTCCAGATGGCTTTGCAGTTGCTGCACCTGCTGAAACTATCGGAGCTGTCATTGCGAGCGTTCCTGCAAGGATGCTGAATGCAGTGACCATAGATAGTCGCTTAATAAATGAATTCATTTTTCTCCCCTTGGTTGATCAATGATCAATCCATAGTGCCTTTTGGCAGTATTTGGATAATACACAGGGCAAATTCTTATAGCAAATTAGAATTCACAAATAAATCACATTAAATTTGCTTAATTAAATAATTTTATAGAGGCTAATTACTCGTTGACAAGGGATTATGAAAGCGACGTGTTCAGTATTTCTTCAATGCTTCTTTGCTGAAATGCAAATCCGCTTTGCTCAAGGAGGCTCGGCAGCACTTTGGTGCTTGAAAATACCACCTGATCAGCCATTTCGCTACCTAGGGCAATTTTCAAAGCAAAACCGGGAACTGCAAGTAGCGTCGGTCGCTTCAGCTGTGCACCAAGTGCTTTAGTGAAAATGGCGTTAGTAACTGGGCTTGGTGACACAAGGTTGACTGGTCCACTGAGCTTCTTGTCCATTGTCCAAATAATTGAACGAATTTCATCGTTTAAAGAAATAGGGCTGATCCACTGTCTTCCTGAAGCAAGCTTTCCTCCAAGTCCCAGCTGGAACAGGGGGAGTTGCTTCTTTAAGGCTCCGCCAGCTTTGGTCATGACAATTCCAGTTCGAAGGAACGCAACACTCCCACCACTGCTTGCAAATGGGGCTGCGGCATTTTCCCATTCAACACAAACTTCAGAAAGAAAACCAGTACCGCGTGAGGATGTTTCGGTTAATGATTCGTCTCCTCGAGAGCCGTAGAAACCAATCGCGGACCCACTGAGCAAATGTGGAACACCACTGTTCATTGACTGCAGCGCAGAGACCAATAGTTTTGTGGTGTTAAGACGTGAGTTAAGAATTTCATTCTTACGACTCTTGCTCCAGCGCTTGTCGCCAATTCCGGCACCCGCTAGATGGATAACTGCATCGAATCCACCAGCTGCACGCAGATCATTTTCGTCTACGTCACCAGAACCGGGATTCCACCTGACTACTTTGCTCGCCGAACTCTTTGTTTCAGGTCGAACAAAACGAATTACTTCATCGCCTCGTTCTTCGAGTGCCTGGCAAAGTTGTGACCCAATTAATCCTGAAGCTCCAGTTATTCCTACGCGCATGTCTGCTCCCAAAGTGAAGTTATTACATCTGACAGTTGATCTGGATTTCGAAGGTGAGCGCCATGCCCCGCGTTCTCAATAGAAATTGTTTTCATCGAAGGAATGACTCGGTTCAACTCTTCACAAAGTGAAAGGTAGTAGTCCTTAATAATTCCGTCACCATGAACGTAGGCGGAAGGAACTTTCAAATCAACAATGTTGTAGGGAGCATTGTCACGAAGTTCTTTGAGGTCCGAGAGGAGCCCTTCGCCGTCGAGTCTGCGAGATTCTTTTTCTTCTTCACTTAATCGTTCCCAAATTTTTGGAGAAACCATTCGACTGAAAAAATGTTCTGCTTCGTATCGAGCGTCGTCAGTGAGCGGAGGTCGATTGACGTGACGGTAGAGCACCCACGGGAGAGGAGACTCGTAGGAAACGACCAAGTCAACTTTTGCCGGCATGTTGATTGCAACCGCTTGAGCAATCACTCCTCCAAAGCTGTGCCCGAACAAGATCACGGGGCCAGATTGTGTTGCAACAATCTTTGAAAGGTCTTCAATATGCATTTCAAGGCCCAAGGGTGTAAGCCCACGAGATCCTTGGTACCCACGGCGGTCGTATGCAATTACGTCAAATTTTTCGAGGCGACGCGCTATGCGAGCAAACGAGCCTCCTCGGTCAAGACCACCATGAATACAAATAACTGTTGCTAAAGGGTTCTTAACGCGTCGCTCGGCAATAGCTAGGCCTGGCACTAGCGAATCTGTTGAAAATTCGAGTGAACTGGGCGAATCGGGGAGCGAAGTCACACTGAAAACCTAGTGGTTTAAATATGGATCCTGTCCTTTCTAATTGCCTTCAAAACGCCCTAGGCTATAGACGTGACAACTCCCCCTGACTCCACGGCGCCACAAGTAATTAAGGGCTCTTTTGGGCCTAATGCCTGGTTGGTTGATGACATGTATGACCGCTTCCTTGCGGACCCTTCTTCTGTAGCTCCAAGCTGGCAAGAATTCTTTGCTGACTACCAGCGTTCGCCACTTCCGCCAGTTGCAGTCACACAAAATGTTGCAACAGCACCACAAGTGAGTGCACCTCAGGCTGCAGCGAAGCCAGTTGTCATTGATGCAGGCGCCACACCTCTTCGAGGAGCTGCAGCACGCATTGTTACCAACATGGAAGCGAGCCTCAGCGTTCCAACCGCTACAAGTGTTCGCTCAGTATCTGCACGCCTTCTTGAAATTAACCGAACAGCACTCAATGAATCACTTTCTAGAACTACTGGTGCCAAGGTTTCATTCACACACCTCATTGCATTCGCGATTGTTCGAGGACTTCGTGAAATTCCATCTATGAACGCTTCATTTGTCGAAGCAGTAGATGAAAAAGGGACACCAGGAGTTAATCGTCACGAGCACGTAGGTCTAGGACTTGCGGTTGACGTCGAAAAGTCTGATGGAACACGGAACCTTCTTGTTCCTGTTATTAAAAATGCAGACACAATGAATTTCCGTGAGTTCTTGCTCGCGTACGAAGAACTCGTACGCAAAGTACACAACGCATCATTCGGTGCAGATGACTTCGCCGGAGCTACATGTTCACTTACTAACCCTGGAACCATCGGAACAGTCCAGTCAGTTCCACGACTCATGCCCGGCCAGGGAGCAATCTTTGGTGTTGGCGCACTCGGATGGCCAGCTGGATTCGAAGCTGCCGACCCACGTGCACTTTCAGAGCTTGGTGTTGGAAAAGTAATGACACTGACTTCAACGTATGACCACCGAATCATTCAGGGTGCTGAGTCTGGAATGTTCCTTAAGTACGTTTCTGAATGCCTAACTGGCGGACACAACTTCTACGATGATGTTTTTGGCGCACTTGGAATTCCATACGAGCCAGCTCGTTGGGCGAAGGATGTAAATCCTGGATCAAGTGATGATGACTCAGAAAAAATTCTCAAGCAGATTCGTGTTCAAGAACTCATCAACATGTACCGAGTTCGTGGTCACTTGAATGCTCACCTCGACCCACTTCACAATGAGCCACCGGCAATACACCCTGAGCTCGATCTAGCAACATATGGTCTATCGATTTGGGATCTTCAACGCACATTTGTTGTTGACGATGTTGCTGGCCTCAAGGAAGCAACACTTGAAAAGATTCTTTCTGTGTTGCGCGATGCGTACTGTCGCACCGTTGGTATTGAATACGGTCACATCATGGACCTCGAGCAGAAGAAGTGGATTCAAAAGCGAGTCGAAGGTGTAAGCAACACTTCAACAATCGAAGAAAAGAAGCGAATTCTTGAAGCGCTCAATGAAGCAGAAGTGTTCGAGCGATTCCTGCACTCTCGTTACGTAGGTCAAAAGCGATTCGGACTCGAAGGTGGAGAGTCAACAATCGTTGCGCTACAAACCATTCTTGACGCTGCAGCTGACAAAGGCATCAAAGAAGCAGTGATTGGGATGGCCCACCGCGGACGTCTCAACGTACTTGCGAACATTGTGGGCAAGTCCTACAGCGACATCTTCTCTGAGTTCGAAGGAAACCTCGACCCTGAAAGTGTTCAGGGAAGCGGTGACGTTAAATATCACAAGGGCGCTCGTGGAGTATTCAAAAACCTTCGTGGCGCAACTATTGAAGTTTCAATGGCTTCAAACCCATCACACCTTGAAGCGGTAAGCCCAGTTGTTGAAGGAATTGTCCGCGCGAAGCAGGACCTTATTCTGCGTCCTAGCGATGGAACAAAGAAAATCAAGTCAAGCAAGCAGTACCCGTACGTTGCACTTCTCATTCACGGTGACGCAGCATTCGCTGGACAAGGTGTAGTCGCAGAGACGCTGAACCTTTCACAGTTGTCTGGTTACCGCGTAGGTGGAGCAGTCCATATTGTTATTAACAACCAGGTTGGATTTACAACTGCACCTGACTCAGCTCGTTCAAGTTTCTACACAACTGACGTTGCCAAAATGATTCAGGCACCTATTTTCCACGTAAACGGTGACGACCCTGAAGCATGTGCTCGAGTTGCACGTCTTGCATTTGACTACCGCGAAGAGTTCCACCGCGACGTAGTCCTTGACATTGTTTGCTACCGCCGCCACGGTCACAACGAAGGTGATGACCCTAGCTACACTCAGCCTCAGATGTACAAGATCATTGATCAGATGCGCCCGGTACGAAAGATGTACACCGAGTCGCTTGTTCGTCGCGGGGACCTCTCAATTGAAGAAGCTGAAGCAGCACTTGATGACTTCAACACTCGACTTCAGAGCGTTCTCGATGAAGTTCGTACCGTTCCTGTTCCAAAGCTCGACGGTGTTCCCGCTTCGGCGATTCCTGCGGACACAGCGCATCCTCAAAGTGGTGTTGCAAAGTCAACGTTGCTCGAAATTGCCAAAGCGACTGTTTCTGCACCTGAGGGATTCACTATTCACCCGAAGCTCGAACGTCAGTTCCAGCAGCGCAATCAATTAGTTGAGTCTGGTGAAGTTGACTGGGCCCTCGGCGAAGCAATGGCCTTTGGTTCACTTGTGCTCGACGGGTCAAATGTTCGACTCATGGGGCAAGACTCACGACGCGGAACGTTCTCGCACCGACACGCTGCACTGATTGACTACGAAAACGGATCACAGCATGTCCCACTCGCGAGTCTCAATGAAGCCAAGGGATTCTTCACTGTTCGAGACTCATTCCTCAGTGAATATGCAGCACTCGCGTTTGAATACGGTTATTCCGTCGAAGCTCAGAACACGCTTGTTGCGTGGGAAGCACAGTTCGGTGACTTTGTAAATGGTGCTGAAATCATCATTGACAACTTCCTCGTCGCGGCAGAAGACAAGTGGGGACAAACCGCAAACGTTGTAATGCTGCTTCCTCATGGATACGAAGGTCAAGGACCAGAGCACTCGAGTGGAAGAATCGAACGATTCTTGTCACTCTGTGCACGAAACAACCTACGAGTGGCTCAGCCAACAACGTCAGCCCAGTACTTCCACCTACTTCGTAGCCAAGTGCTGCGTGAGCACAAGAAGCCGCTCATTGTCTTCACCCCGAAGTCAATGCTTCGTGCAGTGCAGACACGCTCACCGCTCAGCGAGTTCGAGACTGGTTCATTCCAAACAGTTCTTGTTGACAACAAAGTTGATTCGAAGAGTGTTAAGCGAGTTGTACTGGCAACTGGAAAAATTTCTCATGAAGCGATTGCTCGTCGTGATGAAACAAACGCCAACAGTGTTGCGGTGGTGCGCGTAGAACAGATCTACCCATGGCCAACTGATCGCATTCAAGAAATTGTAAGTAGCTATCCAAACCTAGAAGAAGTTGTCTGGTTGCAAGAAGAGCCAGAGAACATGGGTTGCTGGCCATTTGTTCACCTTCAGATGCACAGCTCAATGCGCGACAAGAAGGTACGCCACGTTGCTCGTGCTGAATCAGCAAGTCCAGCAACAGGAAGTGGACTTGTACACGCTGCAGAACAGTCTGACCTTCTGGATCGAGCAATCGGGTGAGTTCAAAGTCACGTCTACGGGTAGTTGTAGACGGCTCAAACTTTGCTACAGAGAACCGCAAGGTTCCTAGCTTGACGCAACTAGATGATGCAGTTCGTGCGTTCCAAGATGAGAATCCTGGAGCAGAAGTAATTGTTGTCGTTGATGCTTCGTTTGAGCACCGTGTAGCAAGCTCAGAACGTAGCAAGTTCAAAGAAGCTGAGCTCGCTGGAGAAATTGTTACGCCGCCGGCTGGAGCAATTGGTCGAGGCGATGCTTTTATTTTGAAGATCGCTGACCGAATTAACGCTGTTGTGTTGAGCAATGACTCTTTCCAGGAATTCCAGACTCAGTACAAATGGCTCTTTAACGAAGGTCGACTCATTGGCGGAAAGCCAGTGCCAACCGTTGGATGGGTATTTACTCCACGCCTTCCTGTTCGTGCCGCTAAGAGCACACACACAACAAAGAAACTTGCAGTGGCTCTTCCAAATGGAGCCAAGCCTTCAATTGGAACAACACTCACACCGGTAAAGGTCGCTAAGACCGTAAAGAAGACGCCTGTAAAGCCTGTAAAGAAAACTGCAAAGCCAATAAAAAAGGCCGCCACAAAGAAATCAGCACCAGTTAAGAAGTCGACTGCTAAAAAAATTGCCAAGCCTACAAAGAAGGTTGCAAAGCAGACTGCACCAGTCGTCGCACTTCGACGTGGTCGCCAACCTGTAAATCCAGAAATTGATTTCTCAGTCTTTAGATCAACATTCCGAGTTGGATCACGCGTCGAAGGTGAAGTGACTGCGTTCACCTCACACGGTGCAGTCATCAAGGTGACAATCAAGGGCGGAAAGTTGATCGAGTGTTATGCACCAACAACATCACTTGGTAGCCCCGCTCCAGTACGTGCACGTGACGTATTGAAGCGTGGTGACAAGAAGCTCTTCAAATTAGTAACCGTTGATAGTGAACGTCGAATTGCGGAGCTCTCGCTTCCATGAGTGAACTTTCGATGAATCCAATTGACTGGTTACCTCATCGTGCCCCATTTCTTCTTCTCGACAAGATGATCAGAATTGAACCTGGAATTCGTGCCGTGGGTACGTGGACACTTACTGGTGATGAATGGTTCTTCCCTGGACATTTTCCGGGCCGCCCAACTACACCAGGGGTACTGCTCCTCGAATCACTAGCTCAGTGTGGTGGCGTAGCTGTGCTCGCTGACCCTCGCTACACCGGAAGACTTCCTTTATTTGGTGGGGTGGAGAACGCCAGGTTTCGTCGTCAAGTCGTTCCAGGTGACACCGTGACATTGGAAACTGAAATGACCAGGCTCTCTGCTCGCGGTGGCAAGGGCCACGGACGAGCAACAGTGAATGGTGAAGTTGCTGTAGAAGCTGACTTGTTGTTTGTACTTGCTGATCTGTCGTGAAAGTAGCTACCTGGAATGTCAACTCATTAACTGCGCGGTGGCCACGCGTAGAAGAGTGGATTGAAAGCGCAGCACCAGATGTACTGCTCATTCAAGAAACAAAACAAACGGACGCTAAATTCCCGTTCACTCAACTGAGCGAGCTTGGTTACGAGTCAGCACACTACGGACAGGGTCAGTGGAATGGTGTGGCAATCTTTTCAAAAGTGGGACTTAGCGACGTCACGCGTGGCTTTGATGATGATGACCCAGAAGCACGAATCATTGGTGCAACGTGTGGACCTCTTCGGGTGTACTCCTGCTACATCCCAAATGGCCGTGCACTAGATAATCCTCACTACACGTACAAACTTGAATGGCTCGCCAAACTTCGTGATCTAGTTGCGAGTCGTGACGAAGCGCAGCACATCGTGGTTGGAGGTGACTTCAATGTGACTCCAACTGATTTTGATTGCTATGACCCGAGCGTTTTTGAAGGAGCAACTCACGTAAGTGAACCTGAGCGTGAGGCACTGCGCGCCATTGAAGCGACTGGACTTCATGACCTCACAAGAAAGCTCCACCCTGATGAGCCTTGCTACTCGTGGTGGGATTACCGAAATGGATCATTTCGCAGAGGGTGGGGACTACGAATCGATCTTCTCTATGTTGATGGTGCGTTACTTGAGAAAGCAACCGCTAGCTATGTTGATAGA
>CAINVQ010000206.1 GCA_903854175.1 uncultured Actinomycetes bacterium
AGTGCTGCGAGTACTGAGGAGTCTCTGAGGAGTTGGAGTGACTGCGCCGCAGTTTTTCCAAGGTCGAGTCCCGCATCAATAATGATGCGGTCGTGTTCAATCCCCGCATCTAGTGCCCACTGTCGACGTTCAACGAGGAAATCCTTCACGGTCTCTGTGACATTGTCGTACTGCGGGTTTGGGTCTGCAACACGGGGCTTCAGTCGAATGTGTGTGGCTACAACACTGGCGTTTGCCACAGCTGCAACTTTTAAATACTCCGGGTCAGCGAAACCACTGATGTCGTTACCAACACTCGCGCCTTCAGCGAAACATGCCTTCGCCACCGATGCGCGCCATGTATCAATACTTAATGGAACGTCAAAGCGTTTCTTTAACTCGCCTATGACTGGAACAACACGCTCGAGCTCTTCAGCTTCGGTGACTTCATCACCGGGACCGGCTTTCACGCCACCAACATCGAGAAGATCTGCCCCTTCGCTTACTAACTGGTCGGCTCTTTCAAAAAAAGCATTTAGGTCGTAGGTTGCAGCAGGGCTGAAGAAGGAATCCTTGGTTCGATTAAGGATTCCCATTATTAGTGCTCTCGAGGTGACGTCGAAGTGGGTTTCGCCTATGCGTAGGCCAATGGAGTGCCCTGGCTTAAATACCTGCATTAGAGAGCCATTTTCGTGAACACGCTGGTCAGCCTAACGGTGTTGGACACATCTTGAAGGGTGCTCCAGCGCTGTTAACCTCGGCGTCTATGGGAAATGACGTAATTGGAATCAACACCGACAACGTCACTGCGTGGATGGCTACCAATGTTGGATCTGTTGGACCTCTCACCTTTGAACTTATTGCAGGTGGCCGCTCAAACCTCACCTACCGCGTCACTGACGCGACTGGTAGGCACTTCGCACTTCGACGACCTCCAACGAGTCACGTATTGCCAACCGCGCATGACATGGTTCGTGAGCACACCATCATCAACGCTCTTCACCCTCAGGGCATTCCTGTTGCTAAGCCTCTGGGTCTTTGCACCGACGAGACAGTGAACGAACGACCTTTCTACGTGATGGAATTTGTCGAAGGAGCAATCCTTCGTGACCGAAGAGGCGCAGAAGCCGCATTCGATGTTCCAACTCGTAGCGCAATTGGTGCAAACCTCGCTTCAACGCTTGTTCGTCTTCACGAAGTGGACATCGAAGAAGCTGGGCTAAGTGGTCTTGCTCGTCACGATGGATACATTGAGCGTCAGCTAAAGCGGTGGCGCACACAATTCGATCAAATGCAGGTTGAAGGCTACAACTATGGAGGACTAGTTGAGGCAGTCGGCATACAACTCGCAGCGTCAATACCAACTCAGCAACGCGTTTCAATTGTTCACGGTGACTACCGACTCGACAACACAGTTCTCGATGGGGACGGCCGAGTAAAGGCCATCCTCGACTGGGAAATTTGTACGCTGGGAGATCCAATGGCAGATCTCGGTCTGCTTCTTGTGTACTGGTCAGAACAATCCGATTCATCTGCTGCGCTTCTTGGATCAACACCAACGACCGCAGACGGCTTTATTACTCGCGCAGGAGTTCTCGAGTCGTACGCAAAGCACACCTCACTCGACGTGAGTCACGTTTCGTACTACCAAGCATTTGGATACTGGAAGCTTGCGTGCATCTTGCAGGGAGTCTTCGCTCGCTACAGCGCGGGAGCAACTGGTGGTGATGCTGGTGATGTAAGTGAATTCCCTACTCACATCACCATGCTTGCTGAGCTTGCAAAAGAAACTCTGGAGCGCGGTTAATGGATGACGAAATCTACGACCGCATAATTTTTCTTGCTGACCCTGAACTAACCGAACCCGTTCTCGTTGTCTGTCTCGACGGATGGATTGACGCAGGAAGCGGTGCCAGCACCGCTCTCAGCACCATGCTTGACACCATTCACACCGAAGTACTCGCGACCTTTGACACTGAGTTCTTCATTGACCAGCGTGCTCGTCGCCCAGTTGCTCGAATTATTGACGGCATCACCACCGAACTCACCTGGCCAGAAATTCAGCTGCGCTACGGAAAAGACGGCGATGGCGCAGACATGCTCTTTCTCATTGGACCAGAGCCTGACTTTCACTGGAGTGACTTCATTGATGTGGTCACCGACGCTGCTGGGCGCTTTGATGTTCGCCTTGTAGTTGGACTTGGAGCATTCCCAGCCCCAACACCTCACACTCGCCCAGTTCGAGTCATTGGCACCGCTCCAATAGCGAGCGCACACCTGTTGCCACTTGTTGGCACAGTTTCTGGAGAGCTCGAAGTACCTGCTGGCATTAGTGCGGCGCTAGAGCTTGGATTTGCTGAAGTGGACATGGACGTCATTACCCTCTGGGCACGTGTTCCTCACTACGTTGCTGGCATGCCCTACCCACAGGCAGCAGCCGCACTTATTGAAGGACTTGCTCGCATTGGTGGACTCACTCTTGACGCCAGCCATCTGCGTGCTTCTGCGGAAGAAGCTCGCCAACGTGTTGACGAGCTAGTTACTAATAATCCTGATCACTCATCAATGGTTGAAGAACTCGAAGAAGTAGCAGACGAAGTTGAAGGATCTTCCCTCGGCGAAGACCTGCCTAGTGGCGATGAACTTGCAGCAGAGCTCGAGCGCTTCTTGCGCGGCGAAGCAAGCTAAGCAGTCTCTACGTCGCCTTCTTCAATTCGAAGACCCAGCCCCAGCGCGTAGCCCTCAAGGTAGAGTTCACTGTCATCTTGACGAGGGTGTC
>CAINVQ010000207.1 GCA_903854175.1 uncultured Actinomycetes bacterium
GGACTTTTTGCTGCGGGAGAATGCACTGGTCTCTATCACTTCAAATATCCGGGTGCAACGTCAGTGCTGCGTGGCCTGGTGTATGGAAAAACTGCAGGAAGCGAAGCAGCTAAATATGCTGCCGCTCTTACTATGTAACGACTAGAGAAGGTAAGCCCATGAATATGAGTGAATTACGACAGTCAGAAATAAAGAACTATAAAATGTTCATCAATGGTGAATGGGTTGATTCAAACTCTGGCGAAACAATCACATGCACCGATCCATTCAACCAGGCACCTTGGGCCACTGTTCCACGTGCAACCTCGGATGATGTTGATAATGCTGTTATGTCAGCACGGCGTGCTTTCAATTCTCCAGAATGGAGTTCACTTAGACCGCTTCAGAGAGCCCAACTTCTTCGTAATTTGGCTCAATTAATTGAAACCAATTCTGCTGAACTTGCACACTTGCAAGTTAGAGAAAATGGAAAATTGCTTCGAGAGCTCTTAGGTCAAGCAAAGTTAATGGCAAATCATTGCTATTACTACGCAGGACTTGCAGAGGTTATGGAAGGAAAGACCACTGGTCAGAGTCTGCCTGACATGATTAATTATACGGTGCGTGAGCCGCTAGGAGTGGTTGCGGCGATTACCCCTTGGAACTCACCGTTACTACTTATGTTGTGGAAACTTGGCCCTGCACTTGCGGCGGGGAACACGATTGTTATCAAGCCATCAGAGGTCACTCCTGTTTCGACACTGATATTCGCGGAGCTTATTGAAAGAGCTGGATTCCCTAAGGGCGTAGTTAATGTTGTTACTGGGTTTGGTGACGTTGGATCACAACTAGTTCGTCATCCTGAGGTTGACAAAGTTGCATTCACTGGCTCAACTGCAACTGGTAAAGACATCGCGAGTGCAGCCGGATCACGATTAGCACGTGTTTCGCTTGAACTCGGAGGAAAGTCTCCCAACATAATTTTTGCAGACACTATTCTCGATAATGCTGTGAAGGGTGTTCTTGCAGGAATATTTGGTGCTACTGGTCAGACATGCATGGCCGGTTCACGTGTGTTGATACAAGACTCAGTTTATGATGAGTTCACTGATAAATTGCTCGAAGGTGTTCGTGCAATTAAGATTGGCGACCCTTTCCATGAAGACTCAGAAATGGGAACTGTTGCTTTTGAGGGGCAATTTAAAAAAGTTCTTGAATATATAGCAATTGGGAAAAATGAAGGAGCGAAACTTCTTCATGGTGGTAAACGACCTGAAAATCAGCCAGAGCTTGATAATGGATTCTTTATTGAGCCCACAGTATTTGGCGACGTTGATAATAAAATGCGCATTGCTCAAGAAGAAATATTCGGGCCAGTGGTCTGCTTAATTCGCTTCAAGGACGAAGCTGAAGCAATCGAAATTGGCAACGACACACCTTTTGGTCTTGCAGCCGGTGTTTGGACTGAGAATATTGGAAAGGCGCATCGTGTCGCTGCTCGACTTCGGGCAGGAACTGTCTGGATCAATACTTATCGAAGAACCAATTACGCATCACCTTTTGGTGGTTACAAGGAAAGTGGCCTTGGACGAGAGAATGGTTCAGATGCACTCGAGGAATACACTGAAGTTAAAAGTGTCTGGGTTAACACTGGTGGGCCAATTAAGGACCCGTTTAACCCTCGTGCATAACATGGTTATAAGTCGTTAGGGGACATAAAAGATGCCAAAGACACTCAAGGAATTAGTAAGTGATCGAGCGAATGCGTTACTACTTCCGGGCGCTGCAAATGCGTTGAGTGCGAAAATTATTGAAGATCTCGGCTTTAATGCTGTTTACATGAGCGGCGCTGGAGTTACTAACACCGATTTGGCACTTCCTGATTTAGGTTTTATCACGCTAGATCAAATTGTGACGACAGTTGGTCGTATGCGAGATGTGATTGAAATTCCCATTGTCGTTGATATCGATACAGGATTTGGAAATGCTCTAAATGTGACTCATTGCGTTCGAACGCTAGAACGCGTTGGCGCAAATGCTATTCAAATAGAAGATCAGATATTTCCGAAGCGTTGCGGTCATTTTACGGGGAAGGAAGTTGAACCCCTTGAAGATATGATTACAAAAGTAAAGGCAGCTGTCGACACTCGAAAGTCTGAAGACTTTCTTGTAATTGCTCGAACTGACGCCGTGGCGACCTCTGGTATTGATGAGGCACTTACTCGTGCAAATGCATTCGTAGAAGCCGGAGCAGACATCATTTTTGTCGAAGCGCTGACCACACGAGAAGACATTGAACTTATTCCAAAACAAATAAACATTCCATTGCTTATCAACATGGTTGAGGGAGGAAAGACTCCTATCCTTGAAAAAGTTGATCTTGAGAAAATGGGTTATAGCGTTATCTTGTACGCAAACTCAGCAATGCGTGGCGCCATGAAGGGTATGCAAGACGTTCTTAAAGTGCTGCTCACCACTGGCTCAACTAACTCCGCACTCGACAAAATGGTCGAATGGTCGGAACGTCAGAGACTGGTTGGTAAGGATAAATATGACGAGATGGAAGTTCGCTACAAGTCATGATTCCTTCAGTGAGTTTAGAAAGATAAAAAGGAGTCACAATAATGCCCTTTTATAGTTACGAATGCACTACCTGTGGTGTTCAATTTGAGCTTTTTCAAAAAAACATGATTTCAGCAGAGGAAGAAGAAGCTCCTGAATGCGGTCATTGCACTGATGGACTCATGAAGAGACTCGTGTCAAGAGTTGCGATTCTTAATAACGCCAGCTCGGGTATTGGACAAGCTGCATATCCGACATCATGGAGCGACGTCAATAATGGCGACATGGAAACTATTAAGTACTGGCGCGAAAGAGTAGAACGCGAAAAGTCAGAAGAGGCGAGTGATCCTGGGCTCGCCACCGAACGACTGGAAAATGCAAATGAGCGGTACAACCGTATCTCCCAGGGTCTTGAGAGCATGGATTCCTCATTAAAAATTTCATCCTTTGATCCCAATGAAGTAACACCCCAGCACACATTCAATCCCGGTGGCCATGTTCATGGTCCTGGCGGACACACCCACTAAGGAATTATGTAATGGCTAATTTTTCAGGACCAACAGCACGGCTTGCAGCATTTGTCGCAAGTTGTAACACCTTGAACGTTTCTGAAGACCTATCACAACGTGCTGGAACTGCAATGCTCGACGCGTTTGGCTTGGCGCTTGCAGCTAAAGAACTTCTTCCTTGGCAAGCGTTTGCTTCGCTGACTAAAGAACTAAAAAATCCTCACGAAGGTAGTCGCGTATGGGGTCGACAAGAGTACGTTTCAGTACTTGACGCGGTTACTGCAAATTCGCTCGCTGTCCACGCACGCTTTCAAGATGACTGTGACATGACGTCTTGGGCCCACCCAGGATCGCTCATAGTTCCTCCAGCTGTTTCGTTAGGTGAATTAGTTGGAGCTGATGTTGCGACTGTTATTCGAGCAATTCTCTGTGGATACGCAACAATCTCATGGCTTGGTGGGGAAGAAGTTGTTGGTCGTAGTGTTGTTGGCAGAGGTTTTCGTGCCAGCCCGGTCTTTGGTTCGATTGGAGCCGCAGCAACAGCATGCGTAATTCTTGGGCTCAATGAAAAACAAGCTCATAACGCGATTGCGATTGCCTCTGATAACACTGGTGGCGTTCTTGAGCCAGTTGGTGCTGGAGCCGACGATTGGCGAGTTCAAAATGGCACAGCAGGTCACCGTGGAGTTCTCTCAGCACTTCTTGCACAGCAAGGAGTGATTGGTGCTCCTCGTGCGTTGGAGGGACCAAACGGCTTCTTACACACATTTGCTGGACTTGATGTAGTTCCCATTGTTTGGGAAAAAGATCCAGATCTACGATCAATTCTGAACGTTTGGGCTAAGCCATATCCGACTCTCGGAGACAACGTTGCAGTTGTTTCAGCAGCCTTGGCTCTTTACGAGTTGGGAATTAATTCGAGTGACATTTCTAATGTTTCAGTGCACCAAAATGCTCACTTTGCTTCGTATCCAGGTACCTCATTTAGAGGGCCTTATGAAAGGCCACCTCAAGCCATGGCAAGCACAGCATACGCAGTCGCGTCGACACTTCTTTATGGAAGAATTGACTACAAGCGTTACACCACAAAACTTCATGATGAGGCTACGAACCAGCTAATTTCCAAATTGACTGTAGTTCCTGAGAATTCATATAACTACATTGATGGTGAAGTTAAAGTGACACTTAGCGATGGCACTGTTCACTCACGGGCTGCTAAAGATCTTGATCAAACACTCTTCTTTCGTGACAAGAAGAGTGCTCAGGAAGCGTTTATGGCGTTGTTAAATGAGACAGGCTATGACGCAATTGCTGGACAAAAAGTTGTCGATACTTTGTTTAGTTCGATAAAAAATGCAGATACTACAAAGATTTCTTCAGTGGTTGATGCTTTGCAGTTGATGTAGTAAAAAGATAATACCTAGGGGGGAAAATGAAAAAGCCAAGACTGTTTATTCAAAACCACGGAAACATGCACTGCGACTTGGGTTGGTTAATCGCCGCCGGAGGAGTGACACTTGCAAATCGTGATCAGAAGGAAAGCCTTCCACGTCAGTGGGTTGAGTGTCCTTCACATACAGTTCTTATCGATCATCCAGAAGGTTGGATACTTTGGGACACAACGTGTCCTCGAGACTGGAATACCCACTGGGCCGCTGCTGGA
>CAINVQ010000208.1 GCA_903854175.1 uncultured Actinomycetes bacterium
CGCATGGAAAGTGAAGACCGCGTGCGAAAGATTATTGATGAATGTGCTTCAAGCGCTGCAGCCCCTGGATCCAATGCCCGCAAGATTGGTGATGTCTACCGATCATTTATGGACGAAAAGCGCATTGAAGAACTTGGTGTTTCACCAATCGCAAAAGAACTGAGCGAAGCACAGACCATTAGCTCAATTGACGAGTTGGCAGCATTTCTTGGAACACAGTGGACTCGTGGAATGAGCGGCATCTTTGGTTCATTCATTTATGCCGACTTCAAAGACTCCACCACCCACATTGCTTACGTCAGCCAGTCCGGCATCAGCCTTCCTGATGAGAGTTACTACCGTGAAGCCGAGCACGAATCAGTTAGAACTGCATTTATTACTCACATGACCAAAATGTTTGAGCTCGCTGGCGTTGCTGACGCAAACGGACACGCGAAACGAGTCATGGAACTAGAAACTCAGATTGCGTCGTATCACTGGGACCGAGTGAAACTTCGTGAAGCTGAACTCAACTACAACAAGATGTCTTTTGCTGAACTTCAAGATCTAAGTGGAACATTCAACTGGGAACTTTGGCTCGAAAAGAGCCAGATTCCAAGTGGTGCATTCGACACCCTCATTGTTCGCCAGCCCCCCTTCTTCGAAGGCCTCAACGCACTTATGTCGAACTTCAATGCTGCTGCATGGCAGTCATGGTTGATGTGGAACATCATCAGTGAAGCTGCCTCGTATTTATCGAGTGCGTTCGTAGAAGAAAACTTTGACTTCTTTGGTCGCACGCTCTCTGGAACACCAGAGATGAAAGAGCGCTGGCGTCGTGGAGGATCACTCGTCGAGGGATTCCTCGGTGAAGCAATTGGAGAGCTCTACGTAGAGAAGTACTTCCCACCAGCAGCTAAGCAGCGCATGTTGCAACTCGTAGAGAACCTCATGGTTGCCTACAAGCAGAGCATTACGGGCCTTGACTGGATGACTGAAGAAACTAAGGAGAAAGCCCTCGTAAAGCTTTCGAAGTTTGTTCCAATGATTGGGTACCCCGACAAGTGGCGCGATTACTCAGCACTTGAAATTAAAGATGATGACCTAATTGGTAACCTTCACGCGCTCGCGAAGTTTGAGCTTGATTACATGCTCGACAAAATCGGAAAGCCCGTCGACCGTGACGAATGGGGCATGACCCCACAGACGGTTAACGCGTATTACAACCCAGTAATGAACCGCATTGTGTTCCCCGCTGGAATTCTCCAAGCTCCTTTCTTTGACCTTGATGCTGACGACGCCACCAACTACGGAGGCATTGGAGCTGTAATCGGACACGAAGTTGGTCACGGCTTTGACGACCAAGGATCAAAGTACGACGGTGACGGAAACATCAATAACTGGTGGAGCGAAAAAGACCTCAGTGAATTTGAGAACCGAACCAAGTCTCTTATTGATCAGTACGACGTTCTTCGCCCTGAAGCAGCACCAGATGTTCACGTCAATGGAGCTCTCACTATTGGAGAAAACATTGGTGATCTTGGTGGACTCACCATTGCCTACAAGGCCTACAAAATTGCGCTCGAAGGAAATCAGTCAGAAGTAATTAGCGGCCAGAGTGGCGAACAGCGTCTCTTCTTTAACTGGGCTCGAGTGTGGCGAGGAAAATCACGACCTGACGAAGCACGTCGTCTCATAACAATCGACCCGCACTCTCCTGCTGAGTTCAGGTGCAACCAGATTGTCAAAAACCTTGACGAGTTTGTTGACGCCTTTGGCGTTACTGAAGGTGACCAGCTCTTTATGCCAAGCGAACAGCGCGTTCGTATTTGGTAATTAGCGACGTGTCGGAACGCCAACTGGCGTTGCGTCACTCAATGCTTCGCGAGCGTGGTAACTAGAGCGCGTAAGTGGAGATGCCTGCACGTGGCTTAGGCCCATTGCCATTCCTCTACGAGCTAGTTCATCAAACTCAGCTGGTTCCCAGTAACGAGCAACCGGTAAGTGCTTCTCAGTCGGGCGAAGATACTGACCAATTGTTGCAATGGACACACCAACTGCGGCGAGGTCTGCAAGTGTTGCTTCCACTTCCTCTGCAGTTTCGCCGAGGCCAACCATCATTCCTGACTTTGTAGTGAGCCCCGCCGCCACACTTCGAGCGAGGACCGTCATTGAACGCATGTACCCAGCGCTAGGGCGAACTGCACGCTGTAGTCGAGCAACTGTTTCAATGTTGTGATTCA
>CAINVQ010000209.1 GCA_903854175.1 uncultured Actinomycetes bacterium
ATGCCACGACGACGAGCTCGTTCGATTAACGCAAGAGCGTTGCCACCATCACCGTACGTACCTAACAATTCAGGAAAAAGAAGTCCAACTTTCATTGTGAGGACGTCCTTTTCATCCAGTCACTGAACGCTGTGTAATTAGCCAAGAGTTCCACTGTGGCTTGTGAAGTTGGTAATGAGTTCAAATCATCAACAATTCTGTACTCAACATTCGCATACTCAAGCCTGGTTGCAAGATCGAGTCTGCGATCTCCTATGCACCAAACAATTCTGCCTCGGAGATTTTCAAACGAAACGTCGTACAGCCATGACGGATCTTTTCCATCGGCAATACGAGCATTAATCGCGACCCACACGTCTTCAGTTCCTGGTCGCAGTGAATGGAGAAGAGCATCAAATCCCGCTGGGTTTTTTGCAAGAAGCATCTGAATGCTTCTCCCCCTCCATGTGCGAACACTAAATCTTCCAGCAACTCCTGTCACAGTATTCATCTTTTTAATCGCACTGTCTGGAGAAACCTTAAGAACATTGAGTGCAGCCAGTGCCATTGCAGCGTTGCCAATATTGAACTGACCTGGAATACTCAAATTTGTTTGCAACGTTGATGTGCCAAGTTGAATTTCAGAACCCCTCACAGATAGTGAGCATTTTGGTTTGGAGAATCCACATGGGCATGACCAAGATGTTTCATCTCGATGCAGTGAAAGAGTGCATTTGGGGCACGATACGGAGTCTGACGTCCATGATGTTTCAATATCGCACCACGTAACGTTTGGAGAAACTTCAGCAGCAAAAACAACTAAAGGGTCATTGGCGTTTGCGATAACAACTAAATGATTTTCTTTAGCTGATAATGCCGCACGCCATCGCTGAGCAATTGCTCGAACTTCAGTGGCACGGTCCAATTGATCACGAGAAAGATTCATAAGTATTACAACACGAGGATTGGTGGATTCAATTGCAGAAGGAAGCCATGCTTCGTCAGTTTCTAGAACACAACGTGACGATGTAGAACTGGCAAGAGCTGCTGTAAGGCCTGCAGGCATATTTGCGCCTGTTGCATTTGTGGCGACTGAAGCCCCCCAACCTGCAACAGTCAGTGCAGTGGTTGTAGTTTTTCCATTTGTCGCACTGATTAGAACGATTTCTCGAGACTTGCTCAGTTGCTTCAATAAATCGGGACAAATGGCAAGTCCAACTCGACCCCCAGCTACGGTCCCCTCACCTCTGCGAAGTGCACGAGAAAGTAGATTCACCAGCCGTAGGGCACCGAGAGCCAAGAATCCACGGGGCGAAAGGTGATTACTCATTGCCCTAACGCTAACAACCCAGAAAACACAAAAGGACCAGCCGGGGGGAGGCTGGTCCTTCTGCAAAAATCTGCGCTTTGCCCTTAGGGGGGCAAGTAGCAAAACGCGTTGATATAAGTATGTCGATTAGTCAACTATCAAGCAAGTTGATTAGATGGATACTTAGTATCTGTATAATAGATATATGGAACTTCGCCAACTTGAAGCCCTTTTAGGTATCGCTGATCACGGAAGTTTTTCTGACGCAGCAACTGCACTCAGCACGGTCCAGTCAAACATTTCGACTCGAATAGCAAAACTTGAAACTGAACTCGG
>CAINVQ010000210.1 GCA_903854175.1 uncultured Actinomycetes bacterium
ATGAAAAGAGTGGCAAGTAAGAGGACGCTAAGTTTTCGCATCATGGTTTTATGCTACTTCTTCTTATAACCATTCGGACAAACTGGCTTCAAGGCCGTTACTTTCTTGGAAGTTTTTCCTTTAACGCAGGTGATAGTTGTTGCTTTCGCCATAGGTTTTGTAGCCGGCACAGTTGCAGGAGCCATTGTTGGGGCAACGACAGGCGTAACAGGAGCAGCCGCCTCCTGAGTCAGCTTCACTCTGATTGTTGGTGATGAGAATGTGAATCCGCTGGCTGACAAGTACAACCAACCATCAGATTCACGGAGCAATGTTGTTGCAACTTGATTTGAACCATCAGATGACTGAACTTCGATCGTGGCGCTCACCGGAGCATTTGAAAAACCATACAAACATCTAGCTGTTGAGCTTCTAAGAGCCAAATCGTACGTCCCTTTAAAAACGGATCCATCCGCCGAGTAATGAGGAGCGGCCACTTTGTAGGTCAATGACTGCGTTGAAGCATCCCACGTTGGTGGGCCATCGATGTACACAATCGCATTTGTATTCACCACACCCAAAACTTGCCCATTATTCTGGAAGCAAGAATTTCCGTAACCGACATTATTCATATCGGAAAATTGCCAAAGTGTTGGAGTTGCATCTGCCTTGTCATTAATCAGCGGCATCCATTTTAAGAATTGAGAAAAGACTTCTTCCATGCCTCGATTAGTCGCATGAAAGTCATCGGCAGTTAATCCACCCCCCGCTTCAGTTTGATAATGCGGGCTGGTGTAATACGCATTCATATCAGAGGGAAGCGAGCCGATCTTAAATTGATGAGAGATCAATGGAACTTGAACTGCAAAACCCTTAACAATCAAGAGATTAGCTCCTTGCGAGTCCTTCGAAATCGAAAAATCAGGGTTTGCAAGTCGACCGCTATACCAACCAGTCAGAGTTGTGCTGGTGCGAAGTGTTAAACCGAACTTAACATTCAGTGGCAGTGGAACTGCATAGGCACAATTTGTCGCATCATTTTGCACGCACTGACCATTCGCAATATTGATATTTTGCATGTCTGGAATTCCGCGCATATCAGCGACATTCGTTGAATACTGCGGCACAAAGAAGTTGCCCTTACTTAATGTGACGGCATAGAAACCAACCTGAAATCCACCAGAACCAAATTTGACCCCTGGAGACCAGGATGAATTCAATCCTGTTCGAAATGTAACAATAGGCAAATACAGCGATCCTCCATCATGTGGAGCTTCAGGAATATCGACAACGCTAGAAAATGATCCAGCAGGCAATCCCGCACTTACTTCTGGCGCATAATCCTGCCCTCTTGAACCCATAAACGAAATGGGAGCCGAGACGGTGAGAGCTTTTCCGTTTGAATCTTCTGCTGAGACGCCAGAAATACAATCGATGGTCAAGGCAGAAGTACAAAATGGAAGTACAGCGTTTGCCGTCCAGTAATTTGAATCTTTACAGGCCGAATCAGTAAGAGAAGAGCATGCAGTGACTTTTGTTGGATGTCCCGCAGAATCTAGAATTTCACCGAATAACCTCGAAGCCCAACCGTTTGTTTCATGGCCAGGAATGGCGCGAATCATCATGATGGAAGGATCATTCCAAGGTTGGGGAGCAAACATTTCAGCTGAGTTGCCTGCGGCAACTGAGTTGGTTGAAGTAACAGCCAATGTTCCGGCAGCGAAAAAGATTAGGGTCAACCCTAAAGTGAATCTTTTGAACATTGAGTTTCCCTTCGCTTTACTTCTTCTTAAATCCGGCTGGACATGTTGGTTTAACTGCAGTGACTTTCTTTGTTGTCTTGCCTTTAAGGCAGGTAATAGTTATGGCCTTCGCCATAGGTTTTGTAACAGGTGCAACCGTGGGGGCCAAGGTCGGTGCAACGACAGGAGTCGCGACGAGAGCATCCTGTGAGAATTTGACCTGGATTACTGGTGCTGAGAACTGGAAGTTGTTGGCACTCAATGAAATCCAGCCATCCTTTTCAGCCGCAACACTCGTAGCCACGTCATTATTGCCATCAGACGACAGAACAGAGATCGACGCCTTAATTGGCGCATTTGAAAATCCGTAAATACAACGTGCCACATCTGAGCGCATCACCAAGTTGTAATTTCCCTTAAATGGGGTAGTTCCATCCGGATTGAAGTGGGGCGATGAGACCTGATAGTTGAGGGAACCATCTTTAAATTCTGGTGGTCC
>CAINVQ010000211.1 GCA_903854175.1 uncultured Actinomycetes bacterium
ACAAGTGGTGACAATTCAAACATTCTCTGCGCACGAATTGCTCGTGACAACTACCAAATCAAAAATGTTGTGGCTCGAATCTATGACCCGCAGCGCGCTGGTATTTACATGAAACTTGGCATCCCAACAGTTGCAACTTCGCTATGGACCACCAAGCAGGTGAAGCGCTGGATAATCCCTTCAGACGAAGCAATTGAATGGAGCGACGGAACAGACACGCTTCACTTAGTGGAGCGCGTTGTCCCCGACCACTTAGCTGGAAAACCAATCAAGTTTTTTAATGATGAGAATGACGTAAAAGTTGTTGGACTTGTTCGCAGTGGTGCTGGTCGACTCAACGTAGACGAGCTCTTCTCACAAGAAGACGACATTATTCAGTGCATCGTGACAAACGTCGGACTTACAAAACTCAAGTCAGTTCTCGAAGGAGGACAGTCATGAAGGTTGTAATCGCCGGTGGTGGATCAGTTGGTATAGCTATCTCGCTCGACCTGATTGATCGTCACCATGACGTGACCTTGATGGAGCAGTCAAACTCCGTTGCTGAAAAAATTAAGCAGCAGCACCCTGGCATCAATGTCGTTGCTGCTGATGCGTGCGAATACGCAAGCCTTTCTGCAATTGGACTTCGAACAGTTGACGTAGTTATTGCTGCGACTGGCGATGATGAAGACAACTTGGTTGTCAGCTGGCTAGCCAAGCAAGAATTTGCTGTGCCTCGAGTTATTGCAAGAATTAACAATGCACGTAACACTTGGCTCTTTAATGAGTCGTGGGGTGTTGACATTTCTGTATCTACCCCTGCGCTAATTACATCACTCGTTGATGAAGCTGTAGAGGTTGGGTCAATCATTAATTTGATGTCACTCGCTAGCGGAAAGATGCAGCTCATTGAAGTAACGCTTGCGTCAACTGCTCCTGCAATTGTCAACAACAACACACTCGACGAGCTGCGTCTCGACGGATTGGTGCAGGTCGTTGGTGTCGTGAGGAGTGGTCAAGCAATTATTCCAACTCCAACAATGCGATTTATAGAGCACGACCACGTCATTTTGATGGCCCAAGAAGGCGCCACAAGTGAGTGTTCTGCTGCCTTTATTGGCTAATTCTTACTAAGTACCTTTAGCCAACGCCTCCTAAGGCACCTAGCATTGAACTGTGCGCGCAGCTTTCTTTGATCTCGATAAAACAGTTATTGCAAAGTCCTCACTCATTGCACTCGGCCCCGAGTTCCATGCGCGTGGAATGCTTCGTCGCAGAACACTTGCGTGGGGTGTTATTAGCCAAATGCTCTTTCTTCGTTTTGGCGCTGATGAAGAGAAGCTCACCAAGATTCGTGAATCAGTTCTAAAGATCACAAAAGGTTGGGACGCGAACGAAATCCGTGAACTTGTTGATGAAACTATTAATGAGCTCATCGAACCACTTATTTACGATGAAGCACTTGAACTGATTGACCATCACCTGTCCCAGGGCGATGAGGTCTGGTTAGTCAGTATGTCTCCTACGCAAGTTGTAGAACCATTCGCCAAACTGCTTGGCATAACTGGCGCGATCGCGTCGAGGGCAAAGATTGACGAGAACGGGAAGTTCACCGGTGAAATGGAATTCTTCGCACAGGGTGAGAACAAAGCCGTAGCGATTAAAGAACTCGCGCAGAAACGTGGTATCGATCTATCGGAGTCATTCTCCTACTCTGACTCCGCAACAGACATTCCAATGCTGCAAGTTGTTGGTCACGCTTTCGCAGTAAACCCAGATAAAGAATTAACAAAGACTGCCCACGATAATGAGTGGCCAATTCTGAGCTTTACGCACCCTGTTCGTGCGCACGACCGTCACAAGTCACACACACCGTTCTTGGTTAGTGCAATGGTTTTAGGTGGTTTCGCCCTAGTGGGACGACGAAAGATGCGAAAGCGTTAGAGCGTAAGAAGGTCGCGAGCACCAGTGTCTGATGACGGGTGACGCAATTTACTCATAGCGCGAGCTTCAATCTGGCGAATGCGCTCACGGGTGAGATTCATTTCAGCACCAACATCTTCGAGGGTACGAATTTCTCCAGCACCATCAAGACCGAAGCGCATGCGAAGAATCTTCTGCTCACGCTCAACAAGTGGCGTCAACAACTTCTCAATCGCGGCAG
>CAINVQ010000212.1 GCA_903854175.1 uncultured Actinomycetes bacterium
ACGCAGGCGACGAGTACGACGCTTACGAATCGGTGCACCCTGTGGGGGCAGGGCAGTAGATTCCACGGCTAAACCTTAGCGAATATTTCTCAACAGGGCTACAAGAGCCATGGATCAATTAGCAAACGACTACTGGTTGGCTTCTGGTGCCTTTGGTTCCGAAGCGTCAGTTGCTGCTGCGTCGGTCTTGGCGGTCTTGAGACCCTTTTCGAATTCGTTCTTGGCCTGACCAAGATTACGTGCGAGCTTTGGAATTGCAGATCCACCGAAAATAAGGACAGCAACAACTACTATTACGACCACAAGGTCTGGTCCAAAAACGTTACCTAAGAACACTGGTTTCTCCTTTGTCGTGTCTTCCACCACAGTAGTACGGCTAGATAATGGTTGCCTGTCGTATAGAAACTAAGCAAAATTTGCCATTTCTGTAAGAATGAGTCGTGGCCAAATACCCCCGCGATACTTTTCGAGATTCGCTCTCAGTTTCGCTCACCGTAGGCGCATACGGGGTGGCATTTGGGGCAGCCAGCGTGGCGGCTCATTTTTCAATCCTTCAAACGTGCCTCTTTTCTCTCCTGACCTTTACTGGCGCCAGTCAGTTCGCCGCCGTTGGAGTTGTCGCCGCTGGCGGAGCGGGAGCCAGTGCCATTGCAGGCGCGACGTTACTCAGTACGAGAAACGCACTCTATGGAATGCAGATGTCACCGTTGCTGCAAGTAAGGGGTCTAAAGAAGATTGCTGCGGCACACATAACCATTGACGAGTCAACTGGTGTTGCGCTTGCGCAGACTCCACGTGGCTTAGACGCCATGCGTACGGGATTTTGGCTCACAGGGCTTGGAGTCTTTCTTTTCTGGAATATTTTCACGTTGCTTGGAGCACTTGGTGCCCAGGCACTCGGGGACCCAGCGTCATGGGGCCTTGACGCCGCAGTGCCAGCTGCGTACCTCGGACTCTTATGGCCGCGACTACAAACAAATTTTCTTCGCGTGGTTGCAGTCGCGTCAATGATCTTTGCGTTACTGGTGACTTCATTTCTTCCAGCGGGACTGCCCATCATTATGTCGGTACTCGTGGCATTTGTCTTTGGGTGGCGTGAGAAGTGAGCCAGACAATGATGTGGACAGTGTTAATTGGAACAAGCGTGATGTGCTTTGTAGTTAAAGTGCTCGGTCACTACGTTCCCCAGTCATGGCTATCTCACCCCAGGCTGCAACGCATCAATGCGCTTGTTCCCATCTCACTGCTCAGCGCCTTAATAGTTGCTCAAGGCGTTGTTATAAAGACACACATAGTTATTGATCACCGATTAGCTGGTGTGGCGGTGGCGCTAGCTGCATTGTTCGCCAAGTTGCCATTTCCAGTTGTCGTAGCGAGTGCGGCAATTACTTCGGCGATTTTGTACCACGTGCACCTGTAGCTGCGATCTCGCATTTGTGACAAACTGCCCCTAACGAATGTTTTGGGGGAAATTATGTCTAAAGAACTTTGGCAAGAAACAGCAACATCACTTGCGAAAAAAATCAAGAGTGGCGAAACAACATCACGAGATGTCATTGAATCTCACCTTGATCGAATCGAACAGGTCAACAAATCGGTAAACGCAATTGTTGAAATTCACCCCGACGAAGTTCGACGTAACGCTGATGCTGCAGACACCGCACTAAAGAGTGGCGCACCAGTTGGCCCACTTCATGGTGTGCCCTTTACCGTAAAGACCAACTTGGACCTAGCGGGTTACGCAACAACCCAAGGGTCAGTGGCGCTTAAAGACAATGTTGTGACGGGTAACGCACCAGCTGTTGAACGCATGCTCGGTGCTGGTGGTGTTGCACTTGGCCACACCAACATGCCCGACCTTGGTCTTCGCATCAATACTCAATCTGCGCTTCATGGCGATACTCATAACCCTTGGAAGAGAGGAATCACTGCAGGAGGGTCATCTGGTGGCGAAGCGTCTGCAATCGCGTCAGGGATGAGTCCTATTGGTCTCGGTAATGACATTGGTGGATCACTTCGAAACCCTGCGTACGCGTGCGGTATTGCATCAATCAAGCCATCAAGAGGACGTGTACCTGGAGGTAATCCTTCAGACCCATATCCAATGAATCTCAACGCACAAATCATGTTGGTCGATGGTGTACTTGCACGCACCATTGGTGACGTTCGCACTGGTCTCGAAGTATTGATGGGGGCTCACCCGAGTGACCCAATCTCAATCTCGGCTCCACTTAAGGGTGCACCAGTTCCCAAGCGCGTGGCTCTGGTGACAGAACCAATTGGCGGATCAACGCACCCTGATATTGCTGAAGGTGTTCGCATTGCTGGTCGCGCGCTAAGTGCTGGCGGTTACGAAGTTGAAGAAATTGAAATTCCGATGTTGTTTGATGCTTACTTCAACTGGACTGAGCTCATGATGCAGAACTCTGAACAGAATTACGAATTGTTCAAGGGAGCAATTGGCGAGGGCGGAATGAAATTCTTAGACCTCGCTGGTTCTGATTTCCCATCAATGTCACCAGCTGACCTTCACAGGATGCACAACCACCGTCACACGATTGCTAAAACGTGGCGCATGTTCATGTCGCAGTATCCACTCATTGTTGGACCAGTATGGACCCAGCCACCATTCGCACACGACTTTGACACCAAGGACGCAGAGTCAGCCATGGCGGTCATTGAGATGTACCGCTTCGTGTTGCCAGCAAACTTGCTCGGGCTTCCAGCTGCGTGCGTCGCAACGGGCTTTGCGAAAGGTCTGCCGACTGGCGTGCAAGTAATGGGTGA
>CAINVQ010000213.1 GCA_903854175.1 uncultured Actinomycetes bacterium
AATCAAGACAAGCTGCGCTAAGCGCACTCGATGAAGTTGGACGTCTCAGGAATGCCGATTCGTGTCCATCAACGCTTTCTGGTGGAGATGCACAACGAGTTGCGATTGCACGTGCACTAGTTCGTAAACCTCAGTTGTTACTACTTGATGAGCCGTTCGGTGCTCTTGACGCGTTGACAAGAATAAATATTCAAGCGCTTGTTGCGAATCTATGCGCCACCTACAAGCCAGCCACGCTGCTTGTTACTCACGATGTTGAAGAAGCAGTTCTACTTGCAGATCGTGTACTAGTACTAGGCGACGGAGTGATCAGCAAAGAAGTTGTCATTGATCTCCCAAGACCACGAAGTCTTGGTGGAAGAAAATTCGAGGGCTACCGACTTGAACTTTTAGCTGAATTAGGCGTTCGAAGAGAGATTCTTGGAGTTCAAGAAGACTGAATCAACTTTTGGTTTTAATTAGATAATTCCGGAATTTCCGGGGGGAGAAGTAGAAAATGAATAAGAAATCAGCATTAAAGTTTGTTGCTTCATGTGTGTTGTTATTTACGAGCTCTGTTGCAGTAATTGCAACAACAGGCGCGTCAGCTGCAACTGCAAAAGCTAAGACAACCACTTGCTATAAATATGATGCAACGGGATTTAACACCACAGGAAAGGCAATTTCTGTTAAAGGAACGTCATGTCCTAAAGGTGAATCAAAAAAGAAGCCTGTTAACTTGAGTGGATACACGCTTACTGTTGCTGACCCTGCTGGTGCGGCTCAGCTACTTTGGACTACAGGAGGCATGGACTCACAGCTCCCAAGTGGATTCAAAATTAAATTTGTAAATGTTGCAACTGGGCCTGCTGCCGTTGCAACTGTTATTGGTGGATCTGCACAGCTTGCTACTGAAGCAACAGCTGCTTACGTTACAACTGTTGACTCTGGATCTCCAGTGTCCGCAGTGTGGACAACTCGTGCAAGCGATCCTGCATCAGGATTCCAAATGCTCACAAATAAAGCTGGCTGGGCGGCTGGGATTACTTCGGCGAGCAAGATTCCATTGGGCTCTAAAATTGCTTGTGCATTTGGCACAGAGTCGCAGTACTTGGCGTATAAGGTAATCGAAAATGCTAATCTTGCTCCTGAAAATTTCACATTTGTTAACTTGACCCCAACGAATGCACTCGCTGCGCTAGCTTCAGGGGCTGTTACCGCTGCTGTAATGCCACAACCAAATATTGACATTGCAGTTGGTGCTTACTCAGCACACATAATTGCTGATGGTTCTGGGATTTTGGATGGATATTTCGTGACGGTAATGTCTAACGAAGACATCCAGAAGAATAATCCAACAGAAATTGCCGCTATAGCCGAATACTTGTACTTAGTTGCTCTCGCGGGTAAATACTGGTTACAGAACCCAACAGTTGCTACAAATGGTCTGTACACCACGTACTTTTCTTCGGTTCCATCACTCGCAAATGCAATCGGTAAACAGGCCGCAGCCGACCTCTATTCAACTGCAGGAGGGGGTTCAGTGCCAATGACAGCGAAAGTCTTTGCAAGTTTTCAAAATCAAGCACTGTTCTTGTACAAAGCTGGAGTTCTACAGAGCTACGGCAATACCAACTTTGCGAGTTTTTTCAAGCCAATTTTTGCATCGCTGGTCCCAGCTGTTCAAAAGGTGTATTCAGGTTTATCGCTCAACGGGATTCCAGTTCCACTCTCGTAGTTCTTAGCTAATACATGAGCGAATATTGATTCTCGCCCTGCTTCTCTCTACACCCTCATGAGAAGCAGGGCGGATTCAACTTTAAAACTAATCAGTAAAGGAACCAATTGAAGATGATGGTTCCCTTGAGTTCTACGTTTCGAAAGATCAACCTACAAATTCTCGATACTTGAAAAACTGGATTCCAAGTATCGAGCAGTCGTTCTATGTGGTTCTCCGACTTTACTTACCTGATAATAACGTTGCTCTTGGTAAATGGAAGCCACCATTAGTGAGAGTTGTTGAGTAGCTTTTTCTAATCTTCTTATCAAAAGTTAAATGAAGCTTCAAAACTTATTTTTCTTTTATGCACATTTAATTTGCATTGCATTTTGGGCTC
>CAINVQ010000214.1 GCA_903854175.1 uncultured Actinomycetes bacterium
ACTTGGTGTTCTTCCTGGAATCATTGGTTCAATCCAAGCAATTGAAACAATCAAGTTGATCCTCGACCTCGGTGAACCACTTATTGGTCGTCTCTTGTCATATGACTCACTCGACCAGAGCTTTCGCACATTTAAGGTTCGTCGTGACCCGCAGTGCCCAGCATGTGGCGAAAATGCAGGACCGATCATCATTGCTGAATATGACGATCTCTGCATGCCTCACGCCACTGTTCCGGCGTAAATCACATGAAGGCCAACTGGTTTAAGGGGATCCTTAGCGGACTCATTGCCATTGCGGCAATTCTTTTTCGTAGCCAGTTAGCGCACCACGTCAACGTTCTTTCTAACAACATTCACCTAGTTGGTTGGGTTGCTGCACTGATAGTTCTCGTAACTGGAATTATCTGTGCACGCAATCTTGGTTCAGCAATAGGCGAGTTCGTTGCTAGTCGCAAGTTCTGGTCTGCAGGAGCAGGAGTACGAATTGTTATCACCGGATTCGGCTACGTCATTGTTCTCATTACTGCACTGTCGCTCGTAGGCATCTCGCTTGGGCGTCTACTTGTAAGTGTTGGACTTCTTGGTGTGATACTTGGTATCGCAGCACAGCAGAGCCTCGGTAATTTCTTTGCAGCGCTCGTGCTGCTTGTGGCTCACCCGTACAGCGTTGGGGACTTCGTAGAAATTCGCTCTGGTGGAATCGGAACCCTTAGGGCCAAGATCTTAGAAACTGGTCTTACCTATGTGACTGTTCAAACTGACGAGGGAACCTTAAAGATTCCTAACTCTGTGATGCTTTCTGCAGGTATTGGAAAGCTAGACGACACATCTTCAACTAATTAATTGACTTTGATCACAATTGTTCCGGCAAATTTGTCGTGAAGTGTTTGATTGCGCTTGTCATACAGGGGCAAGAAATAGTCAATAGCAATAAGAATTGCTAACGGGAATAAAACAATTGATGCTGTTATTCCGACTGCTTGAAATAACGCAATTGGCAGCCAGCGTCTAAATGCTTGCTGGCGAGTTGGAGCAGCGCCAGTGGTTGCATCAACAACTCGAGTTTTAGCAACTCGGTTACCAACGGTTTGGCTCGTTGGTGATGAAAGCATTCGTGTGAAGTACATTCCCTGAAAAATCAGAATGGCAATTTCACCCACGTAGCTTCCTGCAAACGCTGTTGCTCCGATGCCTACAAGTGCTGACGGAAGAAGCAAAACTAAGTTGTCCATTATCGTTGCGCCGACTCGCTGCCACCATGTTCCAAGTTGCGTAGGAAGCGTTGCTTGCTCGGATGCGATTGTTTGTGATGTCGCTTGTCCGCACACTGAACAGTGTGTGGCATCGACTTGAGTTCCGCAGTTGGCACAGTACATCCCTCTATCCTTGCCGATTACTCAGCCAGTAGATGACTAATCCCTGGTCAAGATGATTATTCAGCATTGTTTTAGACACCTCAATAGCGCCTAACCTTTATACCCATGGCAGACAACACGCGTTCCACAGATTCCGGCATTGAAATCAATCCGATCTACTCAGCAAGCGACCTCAGCAATTTTGATGCTGCTTCCAAGCTTGGTGCTCCAGGGTCATTCCCATATACACGTGGTGTACAAGAGTCAATGTACCGAGGTCGACTTTGGACCATGCGTCAGTACGCGGGATTCGGAACTGCTGAAGCGACCAACGAACGATTCAAGTTCCTTCTTGGTGCAGGACAGACTGGTCTCTCTTGTGCATTCGACCTACCGACTCAAATGGGTTACGACGCAGACCACGTTCGCTCCGAAGGTGAAGTTGGAAAAGTAGGAGTTGCCATCTCGTCACTTGATGACATGCGACTTCTCCTTGCTGGACTGCCACTTGACGAAGTAACTACTTCAATGACGATTAACTCAACTGCTTCGACGCTGCTGTTGTTCTACCAGCTCGTTGCTGAAGAACAAGGTGTAAGCGGGGACAAGCTTCGTGGAACAATTCAGAATGACATTTTGAAGGAATACGTTGCGCGCGGAACATATATCTACCCGCCACGTCCGTCAATGCGACTAATCGTCGACACCTTGAGCTACTGCGCGAAGGAAATG
>CAINVQ010000215.1 GCA_903854175.1 uncultured Actinomycetes bacterium
AAGCCATTGTGGCGTAAAACGACTGTCAGCTAATTTCGGAGTGAATTCTTTTAGCTCTTCTGGGCTTAATGATCCGAGCTCGTGAAGTGGATAAGAAGATCCAGCAACTCCACCGGCACTTGTGGACCACAAAACAAGTTTCTCAACGTATTGAGGGAAGGTAACTGCGAACTCTTGAGCCACCATTCCACCAAAGCTCACTCCAAGGAGAATGCACGATGAGATCTCTAAACCATCAAGAACTGCACGTACATCGTTGGCGTAATCAGCCATTGTCCATGGTCCAGGGGGTGTTGAGGACCCTCCCATACCGCGGTGATCGAATGCAATGACGTCAGAATTCCTACGGAGCATTTCTAAGAAGGGCTGGGAAGATGCAATGGTCGCACCAGTGCCATTTAGAAGCAAAACTGTTGGCCCAGATCCGCCACGTTCGACAAGATATTCGTTGGAGTTAGCTGCTACAAGAATTTGGTGTTGAACACTCATTGGAGCGGGTGGCGGGAATCGAACCCGCGTGGCCAGATTGGAAATCTGGAACTCTACCATTGAGCTACACCCGCGCGTCTCAAAATGAGACTCGAGTAAGTCTAGGCGAACATCTAGCGTGGTGGTGTGGAACAGACAATTTATGACCAGGTCGGCGGTCAAGAATTCTTCGTTCGCTTGGTTGATGCGTTTTATGAGACCGTTGAAAAAGATGAACTTTTACGGCCTATGTATCCCGAGGACCTCACTGAGGCGAAGCAACATTTAGTCTTTTTTCTCGTTCAGTACTGGGGTGGACCAGAGATCTATATGGAGGCCCGAGGACACCCTCGACTACGAATGCGCCATGCTCCATTTCGAATCACAAAAAAGGCACGCGACAACTGGTTGAACGCAATGAACCATGCACTTGAGAGCCTGCGAAGTGAACTGACAACGGAACAGTACGTTGAAATGAACTCTTATTTCGACATGGCTGCGCACCAATTGCGCAATGCGTAGCCATCACTGAAACGCCACTTAATTTTTTTTAGGCTGGGGTAATGCAAGGACGTAGCTCTCTTCGAGAAAAAGAACAGCGCATTATTTCTGTCACACCAGTCGCTACTGGTCTCTTTCTCCCATTACTAAGTTTTGCGAGCTCACTCGTAGTTGTTGATTTCCTTGTTACTCATTTGCACGTACTTGCTTCACACGAGTTTTTACTGCTACTAATTTTTGCTGGTCCGTGTGCAGTTGTTGTTGGAACAAGGTCGTGGCAGTGGCGATCGCACAAGGTGCATGTAACTAATCAGCGTGTAATAGCTGAAGGTGGGGTTACGAATAGATTTAGCAATGCTGTTGAACTGAGAGATATTTCTGGATCCAGCATTGAACAGTCCCTCATCGAACGACTTTTTCGCCGCGGTGAAGTGGTCTTGGAGACTCCTTCCGGGCCGTTTTATTCGGGACTTGTGAACCACCCAGCCGCTCTTCGGCGGATTATTGAGGCAGAGCGAGCAACCCCTTCGTATGGTGAACTGGCACTTGACACGGTATTCGAGGCTGATTTTGAAGCTCCCAGGGCCTTTGAGTACAGACCACGAAAAAACACCACATCTGATGGTGATTGGTCTCAGTGAGTTGACCAGTACCGTGAATGACGTGACTACTCGATACCGCTGCACCGCTTGTGGAAATTTGACCAGATTTGATGTTGTCGAAACAACATCTATTCGTTCATTTCACCACTTCACCGTAGGCGGTGACCTCACAATTGAAGAGCCAGAAGTTATTTCCAAGATTGTTGAGTCAGTTGACTGTCGTTGGTGTGGCCATGGCCGTGGCGTAGAGGAAATCACCGAGGGCGAGTGAGCTCGTTCGATCAACCCAGGCAGCGCCAGGCTCCATTGCATTTTTCTGGAACCATCAATGGTTCGCCGGTAATAAAAGTACTTAACGAAAAAACACTTGTTGTCGCGATAAAACCGAATTGTGACGGATGCCGTGATTTTGTTCATTCGACTCTTGATGAATTGGCGCATGTTGAAGTTTTGGTGGTCTCCGAGTCCGTAGATGGCGCTACTGAATGGGCGAATGGACATCAAGAAGTTCTTATTGCCCCAGGAATTCTCTCGGAGCTCGGAATCAAATGGCCACCATTTTTTGTCCTCATCGACCCTGCTTCTTCAATGATCGTCACTGAAGGCGTGGTCTTTGGTCCTTCACAAATTGCAAAGGAAATTGCCCCGTTTCTTATCTGATGTCACACCCTTAGTGAATGCTTTGAAAATAAGTGAAAGGGATCAGATGAGTAAAAAGATTGAAGTTTCAATTAGTTGCAAAGAATGTGTACGTCGAAGCACCCCAGATTGCAGTGACTGTTTGGTGAGCTTTGTCTTGGGCAGTACGCCCGATGAACTCGTTATGTCGGGTGATGAAGCAAAGATTATTGAACTCTTTACAAATGAAGGAATGATTCCAGGACTCAAATATCGTCAACGAGTTGAGTTAAGACCTTAAGAGTTCTTCCAAGTAGCGTGGTTCTATGGCGCGCCACTTACTCGTGACCAATGACTACCTCCCAAAGACTGGCGGTATTCAGGTCTACCTACACGAACTCTGGCGCCGTCTTGGACCAGGTCGCGCAGTTGTCCTAACTGCTTCTTCGCATGAAGATGCAGAAATGTTTGATGCTCGAACCGACGTAGTTATTGAGCGTGTGAAGTCGAAGACATTATTTTTTCCAACACGTCGAGCACTTCGAGCAATTGAAGATGCGATTGAACGTCATCAGCCAGATCTAGTTCTCATTGATCCTGCATGGCCGCTTGGGTTACTTGGGCCGAGACTTTCAAAACCGTATGGAGTGATACTTCACGGTGCCGAAGTGACTATTCCCGGCAGGTTGCCAATTGTTGCTTCAACACTTCGTTACGTTCTTCGCCACGCCAGCGTCGCAATTTGTGCCGGAACGTATCCAGAGAGTGAAGCGAGAAGAAACGCTGGTGAATATATGCCACCAGTAGTGCAGATCCCGCCAGGTGTTGACACCAGCAGGTTCGTCCCACTGGATCCTTCAAGACGTGAAGATGTTCGAAAAAAACTCGGCCTTTCTCCCGACGCACTTCTTGTGAGCTCGTATTCAAGGCTGGTCCCGCGAAAGGGGATGGACACACTCATTCGCGCGGCCGCAAAGTTGCAAGTAAACATCCCAACGCTGCAGGTGGCAATCGGTGGTTCTGGCCGCGACCGCGACCGACTTGAGAAGCTGGCTAAAAAACTTAATTCGCCAGTCGTTTTTCTTGGTCGAGTGTCCGATGATGACCTGAGCCCGTGGCTCGGCGCGAGTGATCTGATGGTGATGGATTGTCGAAGTCGGTGGTTGGGTCTTGAGCAAGAGGGCTTCGGGATTGTCTTTGTTGAAGCCGCAGCCAGCGGTGTTGCTCAAATTGCAGGACGTTCTGGAGGAAGCCACGAGGCTGTTCTTGACGGTGAAACGGGTGTTGTCGTAGCTAAATCCCGTAGTGCTTCCGCGTTAGCCGTAGCAATGGGCGAGTTGCTGCTTGAACCTGAGCAACGTGCCCTCTACGGACTTCAGGCACGAAAGCTAAGTGTTGAGCGATTTGACTGGAACAACCTTGCACTGCGCCTCGGTAACGGCCTAGAGCCCTTTGACAACATCAATTCAGTGCTTTAACTGTTCTAAGGTATTGGTAAAAGGAGGTGCCGTGGCTCAGCGTGCAACATTGTCAATAAACGTCAACGCAACACCCGACACCATCTACTCGATCGTTACTGATTTCGCTGCATATGGTGAATGGGTAAGTGAATTAAAAAAGGTTGAAGTTCTCGAACGTGACACCGCAGGTCGTGCTCTCGAAGTTGAATTTCGTGCCGCAGCTTTTGGTCGATCAACCACGTACGTACTTCGCTATGACTACAGTCGTGCTCCAGAGCAGCTGAGCTGGGAACAAGTCGATGGTGACATCACTAAGTCACTTGTTGGTCAGTACAAATTTGAGCCGTCAGGAAGTGGCACAAAAGTTACCTACGACCTCGAAGTAGAACTAGCTGTTCCAATCCCATCGTTTGTGAAGGCTCGTGCCGCACAGCGCATCCAGATCCAAGCCCTTAGAGAGCTTAGAGAGCGTGCTGAGCGTCGTTCATGAATGACGTAGCAATAGGTGTCGACATTGGCGGCACGAAGTCTTTAGCTCTACTTGTTTCTCGTGATGGAAAAATACTTGAGCAAGACAAGCAACAAACTCTTCACGAAGCAGATGCTGTTGATGCGATGAGCAAAGTAATAAGCGATCAAATCATTTCGCTCTGCTCTAAGCACAATCTTGACTCTAAAAAAATACCTCTCGGCATTGGACTACCTGGACTCATACGACGTGATGGTTCGCTCGCGTACGCGCCCAACTGGCAGAGTGCTCATGGCATCAATCTCACTGACTCTTTAAAGCAGCTCATTGGATCACAGCACGTGTTTGCAGATAATGATGCGAACTGCGCTGCCCTCAGTGAACACGAGTGGGGCGCAGCGAAGGGTATTGATGATTTCGTGATGGTGACGCTCGGCACTGGTATTGGTGGAGCACTCTTTGCGGGTGGAGAACTGCATCGAGGCAAGAACGGATTCGCTGGCGAAATTGGTCACATGGTTGTTTCAGCCAACGGTGCTCCATGCCTCTGCGGCGGAAAAGGTTGCTGGGAGCGGTACTGCTCTGGTGGTGCGTTGCAGCGAATGACGAGTGAAGCTGTTCAAGCAGGAAAACTCCCCTTACTTTCAGCATCTCTGGGGGCCGAGAATGTTCGAGGTGAGGATGTTTCCAAAGCGGCAAGCGAAGGAAGCGAAGAGGCACTTGTAATCATTCGTGAAATCGGATGGTGGATGGCGCTTGGACTGTCGAACCTTGAAGTCATCCTTGATAGCGGAACGTACCTCATTGGCGGCGGTCTTTCAGCAGTGTTCGAACTTGTTCTGCCGTCAGCACGTGAATATTTAGATGGACTTGTTGAAGCTCGTGAAGCTCGACCTGAAATAAAAATTATTGCTAATCACTTTGGGCCGAATTCTGGTGCACTCGGTGCAGCTCTTCTGGCATTTAATGGTGCACAATGAAACTTGGTGTACTGCTTCCTACATTTAGAAACGGCAGTGATGATGCGCTGGCGTTCGCGGGTGAAGCAGCTCGTCAAGGAATTGATGGGGTGTTTGCGTACGATCACTTGTGGCCTATGGGATCACCTGAGCGTCCAGCGCTCTCACCTTTCCCCGTGCTTGCTGCAATTGCAAAAAAACATCAAGAGATAATCGTGGCTCCACTTGTGGCACGAGTGGGTCTTGTTGGCACAAGCCACTTGGTTGAGGAATTTAGAACGCTGAATGCACTGGCCCCTGGAAGAGTTATTGCTGCACTTGGCACAGGTGACCGACTATCGGCTGATGAAAATGAAGCGTATGGACTTGTCAGCCTCTCGGGGGCTGAGCGCCGAGAGCTCTTAATTGATACCGCCACGCAGCTGTTTGATGAAATGCCAGTCTGGTTCGGGGGAGGCAGCGATGCGACCAATCAACTCGCAATTGACCTCGGAGCAGAGATAAATCTCTGGAATGTACAACCACACGAAGTTGAGCAATTATCTGAGTTTGCGACAGTCAATTGGGCAGGAAATACGCCAGAAGATACCCATGGACTTCTTGATGGTCTTGCCTCAGCTGGCGCTACCTGGGCGATCTTTGGACCATCAGTTCAAATTCATGAACTTAAAGAGTGGCGCGAGAGCCATTCAGTAAGTAAGTTTCGCTGATGGAATTTCGCAGAATAAATGGACTACCTCCATACGTGTTTGCTCAGATCAATGGTCTCAAGGCAGAGGCGCGCGCGGCGGGTAGAGACATTGTTGACTTCGGCTTCGGTAACCCTGACCTTCCAAGTCCAGATATTGCTGTTGAGAAACTTAGCGAAGCCGCACATAACCCAAAGAATCACCGTTACTCAGCTAGTCGTGGCCTTCCAAACCTTCGCCTCGCAATGGCAACTCGTTACAAAAAGATGTGGGACGTAGATCTTGACCCTGACACTGAAGTTGTCACCACGATTGGTGCCAAAGAAGGACTCACTCACCTCATGTGGGTCTTGCTTGGGCCAGGGGACACGGCAATTGTTCCAAGTCCGAGTTATCCAATTCACTTAGCTGGTCCTGGCTTTGCTGGCGCAACAGTCATCACTGTTCCAATGCTTGACCCTGCATCATCTGAGAATGATCCAGGTGATGACTTCTTTGATGGTCTTGTTGCCGCATGGGAAAAAGCCACGGTCAAGCCCCGCGTCATTATTTGTTCATTCCCACACAACCCAACCAGCGCGTGCGTGGACTTAGCGTTCATGGAGCGTCTCGTTAATTTTGCGCTCGAGCACGACGTAATTATCTGTCACGACTTTGCGTACGCTGATCTCGGTTTCGATGGCTACAAACCACCATCAATTCTGCAGGTACCACGTGCAAAGGAATGCTGTGTTGAGCTGTACACCCTCACCAAGTCGTTCTCAATGGCTGGCTGGCGCGTTGGATTCATGGTTGGTAATAAAGAAATAGTTGCTGCGCTTACGAAACTAAAGAGTTACCTCGACTACGGAACCTTTCAGCCAGTGCAGATTGCAGCGATTGTTGCCATGAACGAAGCACAGTCGTACCCAGACGAGCTGCAAGTCATTTACCAGGCACGACGTGACACCCTTATTGAAGGTCTGAACCGAATTGGCTGGGAAGTTCCAGCCCCTAAGGGATCGATGTTCATCTGGGCGAGAATCCCAGAGCCGTACCGCGATTACTCATCACTTGAGTTTGCGAAGTACCTCATTGAAGAAGCTGACGTTGCAACTAGTCCTGGTGTTGGATTCGGCGAAGGCGGCGACGGACACGTACGTTTCGCACTTATTGAAAATGAGCTGCGCACCCACCAAGCAATTCGTAATCTGAAAAAAGCATTACCAAAGCTTGGCTAGTAGCTAAAGCCCTTAACCGCAACCTGTGCGGTTTCGATTTTTCCAAGCGTCTTGCCATCAATGACAAAACGGTCACTCGAGGTGCACGTCATTATGTAGAGAGTGGTGAGGTCTTTTCCACCAAGCGCACAAGCAAATGCCGTTTGAGTAGTTGATACTCGAGCAGTTACTTCTCCATTTGAATTAATTCGAAGCACTTCATTCGTATCTGGGAATGGATTCGCAAACCAAATTTGTCCTTCAGCATCAATGCAGTTGCCGTCTGGTACTGCGAATCCAGTGGGAGCCCATACTCGGCGGTTCGACAAAGTTCCGTCGTCAGCAATATCAAACGCGGTTAAGCAGAATCCAAATGTTTCACCAACAATGAGAGTTTTCTCATCCTGAGAGATCACTGTGCCATTGGGAAAGTTCAATTCTGGAACAACTTGGATAATTTTTCCGTTGCTGTCAAGAACTACAAGGTTCGTTGAAGGTGGTGGGTTGTTTAGGAGCCCCTCAACACCAACTTCACGTAGCAGTGTGTCGAGGTCGAAGCCAAAGTTTCCGACGTAGCTGTAACCAGCTGGTGTAGTGAGCATGTCATTTGCCCAGAAGTTACAGTGCTCACTGATGTCTGCAAAGACTGTTGTAGTTCCTCCAGAGTGGCGCATTAC